>JAEDFX010000038.1 GCA_016297805.1 Treponema sp.
CGTCAATCTAGAGTATCCCGTTTTTCTCGTATTTTCAAATCGTAACAACTACCTCTTTTCTGACACAGATTACACAGATGTTCACAGATTAACACAGATATGTTTTTTTAGTAACCATTTATTACACGTTTTACTTCTACCTTTGATGAACCAAAATCTATTAACAACCCAATTCTTTTTTTAGTTGCTTTCAAATAATTTAGGAGTTGAGCTTTATGAATTGAAGATAATTCTTTTACTGATTTTAATTCAATAATAATTTTATCATCTACCAGTAAATCTGCATAATAGTCACCAACATTCTTTTCATGATAATAAACAGATATAGGGACTTGATTTTCAACTTTTAGATTTTTCTCAGAAATTGCAATCATCATTGAATGTTCATATACTTTCTCAAGAAATCCAAACCCAAGTTCATTTGCAACAGAATAGGCACATCCAATTATTGTTTCCGTAATTTCACTATCACTCATAACTTAAAAATAATAAAAAAACACAGATCAACAAAGAAAAAAATCTGTGTCAATCTGTGTTTCATCTGTGTAATCTGTGTCTAATTATCTTCTAGTCTAATCTTCAAAAAGCACAGCATCTTTCTGGCTGTTTACTTCGCCTTTAGCGTATTCTACGCGACCGATTTTGTATGCTTTCATATCTGGACAGTAGTCTTTGTGATATTTAGAAGCATTAGCGTTGAACATTTCAAGAACAGCATCAGCTTCTTTTGCATTAACTGCAAGAACCATACCAATACCCATATTGAATGTATTGTAGATAGAGTTCAAATCAGCACCACGTTTAATCAATTCACCAAATACTGGAGGGATGTCCCATGAATCACGCTTGATAACAGAAATCAACTGCTTCTTGCCATCCTTAGCTTTTGGATACATACGTGGAATATTTTCGTAGAATCCACCGCCTGTTACGTGAACCATGCCATGAATAGCCTTACGGTATTTTCCAAGAACTTCCATAACAGGTTTTACATAAATACGAGTAGGTGTAAGAAGAACTTCACCAATTGTTTTACCAGTATCTTTTCCATCAATTACAAATGGATCCATTGGATTTGGAACAAGCTTACGAACCAAGCTGAAACCATTTGAGTGAACACCAGTAGAAGAAAGACCAATAAGAACATCACCTTCTTTGATTGCCGAACCGTCAATCATTTCTTTCTTTTCACCAACGCCTACACCAAAACCGGCAAGGTCATATTTTCCAACATCATAGAAACCTGGCATTTCAGCTGTTTCACCACCAAGAAGAGCACAACCAGTATCAACACAACCGTCAGCAACACCTTTTACTAAATCTGCAGCAACTTCAGCTTCAAGTTTTCCACAAGCAACGTAATCAAGGAAGTACAAAGTCTGAACACCACAACAAAGGATGTCGTTTACACTCATAGCAACACAGTCAATACCAACTGTATCATATTTTTTCATCTGGAAGGCAATATCCAGTTTTGTACCAACACCGTCAGTTCCAGAAACCATTACAGGATTCTTGTAACCCTTTGGCACTTCAAACATACCTGCAAAACTTCCCAACCCAGTCAACATTCCTGGAATTGCAGTTCTTTTTGCATGCTCTTTGTACTTATCTACTGCGCGGTAGCCTTCTTCTACATCAACACCTGATTCTTTGTAAGATGCCATATTTGCTCCTTGTATATATTAAGGAGGGGAAAAGTCGCAAGCGACTTTGGCCTTCCCCTCGCTACAAAACTATGTTTTTCCGCTACCCCTTCTCCTAGGGGTGCACTTCGTTTCCCCCTAAAACCCCAGGGAAACTATTAGAACTTAATATCCAATCCAGTAGCAGCAGCATCTGCTGCCAATTTTGCTCTGAAATCCTTAAGCTTCTTTGCCAATTCTTTATCCTGCAAAGCTAAAATCTGCAAAGCAAGATAAGCTGCATTTTTTGCACTGTTAATTCCAACAGTTGCAACTGGAATCTGTGGAGGCATCTGAACGATTGAAAGCAAAGCGTCCATTCCACCAAGACCATTTGACTTGTCCGAAACACATTCAAGTGGAACACCAATAACTGGCAAAGTTGTAGCACCTGCAATAACACCTGGAAGAGCAGCAGCAAGACCAGCACCAGCAATAATTACCTGACAACCGTCTTTTTCAACCTGTTCAATTGTTTGATGAAGTAAAGCCCCGGCTCTGTGGGCAGAAAGAATATAAGCCTTGTAATCAACGCCGAATTCTGTAAGAACATCGGCAGCCTTTTTCATAGTGTCTTTATCAGACTTAGACCCAAAAAAAATTGCAACTTTCATACACAATTTATACCATAAATAAAATTTCTTCACAATAAGACAAAAAATAAACCAAAAATTCCAGTTTTAAAAAACAAACAACTCCTAAAGAGATACATTCATGTCAGTCTTTGCTGTACCACTCTTAAACTGATACATTCATGTCAGTCTTTGCTGTACCACTCTTAAACTGATACATTCATGCCTGTCTTTGCTGTACCACTCTTAAACTGATACATTCATGTCAGTCTTTACTGTACCACTTTTAAACTGGTACATTCATGCCTGTCATTAATGTATTTGTCATCTGTCTTTAAAAACTATTATTTTCACTTTATAATCACACTATGATTAAAGAAATTACCATCACAGTTCAGCCAGAAGATGAAAAAAACTCTGGACTTCACAAATCACTTGTTATTAAAGAACTTAAAAAAAATCGTATTCCAACTGGAGAAATAACTCTTGTTTTTCTAAAAAAATCTATTGATGCTCGTCATGGACAGTTGAAGCTTCATCTCCGCTATAAGGTTTATCTTGGAGAAAAACCTCAAGAATCAGAAAACGCTCTTCCTGTCTGGAAAAAAGCTGATGGTAAAAAATCTATGATTATTGTGGGCTCGGGACCTGCAGGTCTTTTTGGTGCTCTCAAACTTTTGGAAAAAGGGGTAAAACCAATCATTATTGAACGAGGAGTAGAAACTTCTCAACGCCGCAAAGACATAGCTCTTATAAGTACAAAAGATAACGTAAATGAAAATTCCAACTATTGCTTTGGCGAAGGAGGAGCTGGTACTTTTTCTGATGGAAAGCTTTACACCCGCAGCAACAAACGTGGCGACATCAGTTCCATTCTCCGTATTTTCAATTATTTCGGTGCCGATGAAAGAATCCTTACAGACGCACATCCTCACATTGGTACAGATAAGCTTCCTCAAGTCATCAACGCCATGCGTGCTAAAATTATTGAACTTGGGGGCGAATTCCATTTCAACACAAAAGTAACGGATCTGATTTTAAATCTTGAGAACCATCAGCCATCAGCAAAAGGAGTTCGTACAATAAACACCGTTACTGGTGAAGAAAAATCCTTCACAGGCAACGCCGTTCTTCTTGCAACCGGCCATTCCGCTACAGATATATATATGATGCTGGCAAAAACCTGCCCTTCTGCTCTGGAAGCTAAAACCTTTGCAGCAGGAGTTCGTGTTGAACATCCTAGAATGCTCATAGATGCAATTCAGTATCACGGAAAACTGGACAATGGACTTGGAGCTGCTGAATACAGAGTTACAACACAAGTTGAAAATCGCGGAGTATACTCCTTCTGCATGTGTCCTGGAGGATTTGTAGTTCCTTCCAGTTCAGGCCCAGATGAAATTGTTGTAAACGGCATGTCTGCTGCTGCCCGCAATTCAAAATGGTCTAATGCAGCAATTGTCGTAGAGATTCGCCCGGAAGATATTCCTGCAAAATTTAAAAAACAGGCAGAAGAAATGGGATGCTCTCAGATTGCAGGGCTCTTGTTCAGAACTGATTTAGAAAAAGCTGCAAAACAAAACGGTAAAGGACAGGCAGCGCCTGCTCAACGATTAAAGGATTTTTTGGACAATAAGAAGTCTTCAGATCTTCCCGCTTCAAGCTATACACCAGGTCTTGTTTCATCAAATCTTAACAGCTGGCTCCCTCCTCACATAAGCACAAGACTTAATCAGGGATTTAGAAATATTAACAAGAACATGAAAGGCTTTATATGCGATGATGCCCTTATGATTGCCGCAGAAACAAGAACCAGCACTCCAGTCCGCATTGTAAGAGACAAGGAAAGCTATGAATGTATTGGAATAAAAGGTCTTTATCCAGCAGGTGAAGGCAGCGGATATTCCGGTGGTATTGTTTCCAGCGCAATGGACGGAGAAAATGCCTGTTTAGCATTCATTAATAGAAAATAATTCTTCCTAAAAAATGAACACCGCAGGAAGTTTCAACTTCCGAGGATGTGAAATTCGTTCACGCAAGTGAACAGTTAAATAAGCAGAGTTTCGCAAGAAACTCAAGTTAAATCAAATGGCACTATTTGAGCCATTTGATTTAAACCTAGATTTTTCAAATATCCTATGATAAACTGATAGAATGAAAAAAAACACAGACTATATAGAGAGAGTTGTCTATTTAGTTGGTTTTATATTTTTGCTTATTGCATCAATAACAGGAATTTTATTGGACGGAGACCCCCAGTCTATAATTGAATGGGTTGCCCCATCTGCAATTGTTATTCCAACCATTCATATCTTTTGTGCGACCCTAAGTTTATTCTTGATTTTTAAGCCAAATGATAAGTTGTTTATTATTATTGTAATGGTTGAAAGTTTTCTTCTTAATCTTACAAATTACACAATACTTGGAATTTTCTTCTTCTATGCGGCAGTAATTCTTATTGTCTGCAAAGGACTTTTCCCTAAAAATCAAAAGAAAATACTTAATCATTTAGCTGCAATACATTTCATTTCTCTTATAGGAACTTTCCCTAGAGGCTGGCAATACATGTTAATCCATTTTGGATATTCAGCTTTCAGTCTCTTTTTTTACCTGTGGATTTATTATATTCTTAAAGCAAGATTTTCGTGCTTCCTTCCAACAAATGTAACACAGCAGACTATAATCAATCAAAAACCAGGGTCACCAATTTCCCTTGCTGATTATAAACTTTCAGAACGACAGTCAAATTTTGTTCTAGCTAACCTTCACAGAAATCTTTCTTACAAGGAAATCAGTGAAGAATATTTTGTAAGTGTTTCTACAGTAAAAAAAGAATTTGCAGAAGTTTATAAAGTATTCAATGTTTCTAAACTAGAAGAACTCCGAATCCTTCTTCTCCAATATCAGGTAGAAGAATAAAAAAACTGCAAGGTTGAATAATCAACCTTGCAGCTCTCTCACCGAAATAAACCGGTTCTCCGAAAAACGTTTCAAACTCTCTCACCTTTTCGCAACGCTTTTGTATGTAAAAAAAAAGAAGGATTAACTTTTATTAACTTTATTATTAATAATATTTGTTAACTTTCTAACCGTCAATTATGGAAAACACGATTTAACCAAGGTTAAGAAAAAATAACCGAGGTTATTATAACGAACCTCGGTTATTTTTAATAAAAACTCTATTTTACAGAACTGATTTTAAAAATTGCTGAAGTCTTTCACTTTTAGGACTTCCAAAAATCTGTTCAGGAGTTCCTTCTTCTTCAATGTAGCCATCATTTATGAATAGAACTCTGTCCGCTACCTCACGGGCAAATCCCATCTCGTGGGTTACAACCATCATAGTCATTCCAGACTTTGCCAAGTCTTTCATAACTTCCAGAACTTCACCAACCATTTCTGGGTCTAATGCTGAAGTAGGCTCATCAAAAAGAATTACTTCCGGATCCATAGCAAGTGCACGAACAATTGCAATTCTCTGCTTCTGGCCACCACTTATTGTAGAAGGATATACATTTGCCTTATCCTGCAAACCTACTCTTTCCAGCAATTTCATAGCTTGTGCTTCAGCTTCTTCCTTTGTTTTCAATTTCAATGTAATTGGTGCAAGGGTAATATTTTCCAAAACTGTAAGATGTGGAAATAAATTAAAATGCTGGAACACCATTCCCATTTTCTGACGACATGAATCAAGATTTGTTTTTTCATCACAAACATCTACACCGTTATAAAGAATCTGTCCTCCAGTTGGAGTTTCCAGTCTATTCAAACAACGGAGAAATGTACTTTTACCAGAACCAGAAGGTCCAATTATAACTATTTTTTCACCTTTCTGTACGGTAAGAGAAATATCTTTTATTACTTGTAAATCACCAAAACTGATTTTAAGATTTTTAACTTCTATCACTTCGAGCCAACCTTTTTTCAAAAATTCCAAATAAGTTTGTAAGACCAACTGTCAAAATCAAATAAATAACAGCACAAGTCAACAGAGGAATCCAGGCGTTATAAGTTGCATTACGAATCATATCGCCAGCTTTAGTCAAATCTGTAACCGCAATAAAACTTGCTACAGAAGTTTCTTTTATTAATACAATGAATTCACTTGTATATGTAGGCAAAACGGCTTTTACTGCCTGAGGAAGTACAATCTTAAACAATGTCTGCCATTTACTAAGACCTAGAGAACGCCCAGCTTCTGTCTGCCCTGGATCAATTCCCTGAATACCTGCACGGAATATTTCTGTACAATAAGCTCCAGAATTAAAACCGTAAGCAAGGATTGCAACCAGCAATCTAGGCAAATGCAATGGTGCAAAAATTACGAAATAGAAAATCATAAGCTGTGTGGCTAATGGAATACCTCGTAAAATTGTTGTATAGAGATTTGCGAAGAATTTTGCAATTTTGCTGTCTGAAATTTTCATAAGAGCAAAAATACAACCAAGAATTGTACCTAATAAAATTGCACATATTGCAATCAGAAGTGTGACACCAAGCCCCTTAAAAATAAGAACATAACGTTCACCGGCAATCATAGTGTCATAAATAACCTGTAATAGTGTTCTTTCGTCCATTTGTATCCTACAAAAAAATATGCTCCCATTATACAATAAAAAAGGTCAGTCTTTCTACCCAGAGAAAGACTGACCTTTAAAAGAAAAGTGATACAACGATGACTGACATCGGTGTATCACTTTTTTAACGCATTTTCTATTGTAGCCTCGGATAAATCCTCGGAAGCGTTCTATTTTCTTACAATAATTACTTGTTCTGATGCGAAGTATGGTTCTGAGAAGTCTACGTTCTTTTTGCGTTCTTCTGTTACAGACATACCGGCTGCAATGAAATCAATCGTACCAGCCTGTAATGCTGGAATGAGAGAATCAAATGCCATATCTACAACTTCAAGCTTCAAACCTGCAGTCTTAGCTATTTCCTTACCCATAGAAATATCAAAACCTACGATATCTTTTCCTTCAACATATTCAAATGGAGGGAATGCAGCATTTGTACCAAGTTTAATAACTTTTGATGATGCAACAGCCGCAATAGCTGGCACTACGATTTTTCCATCAGCAGGCATATAAGCAGCAACCAATTTTTCATAGTCACCATTTGCTTTCATAGCAACGATTGTTTTATTAACAGCATCAAGAACTTCTGCATTTCCTTTCTTAACTGCAATAGCATATTCTTCCTTATTTGCTGTAAACAATGGATCACGAATAATCTTAAGTGATGGATTCTTTTTTACAATTTCTGCAGCTGGAAGTTCATCAAGAACAACTGCATCAAGTGCGCCATTCTTCAAGTCCATAGCAGCATCCATTCCAGACTTAAATGATGAAAGTTTTACCTTTGCAACATTCTCCATAACCCAAGATTCACCTGTTGTTCCGTTCTGAACACCGATTTTCTTTCCAGCCAAATCAGCAACGGAATTAATAACAACCTTCTTAGGTTTTGCAGCAAGAGCTCCAACACAAAGCCCTGCAATCATCAAAGCAGCAACAATTTTTTTCATTTTTTTCCTCATTATTTTACGACAACTCTATTCAAGTGCCAGATATCCCGAACGTAATCTTCAATTGTACGGTCAGAAGAGAACTTACCACAATTAGCAATGTTCTTCAATGTCATGCGAGCCCAACCCTTCTTGTCTGCATAAGCTTCTGCAATCTTTTCGCGAGCTTTACAGTAAGAATCAAAGTCTGCAAGAACGTAATAAACGTCTGGACGCTGCCCTTCAACACCGTATACCAAAGAATCATGCAATTCCTTAAACAACTGATGAGTTGGATCATAAGTTCCATCAACAAGCTGTTCAATAACCTTTGCAAGAGCAGGATTACAATCCAAGTATTCCTGTGGATTATAAGAATGTTCTGCTTCCATCTTCTTGATTTCTTCTGTCAAAAGACCGAATACGAATCCGTTTTCTTTTCCAGCTTCTTCAAAGATTTCAATGTTAGCACCGTCCATAGTACCAAGTGTCAAAGCACCGTTTGCCATGAATTTCATGTTAGATGTACCAGAAGCTTCAAGACCTGCTGTAGAAATCTGTTCTGAAACATCTGCAGCTGGGAAAATCTTTTCTGCAACAGATACACGATAGTTTTCTACGAATACAACACGTAACTTGCCGCGAACACGGCGGTCATTATTGATTCTTTCAGCAACTGTATTAATCAATTTAATGATTGACTTAGCACGGCGGTATCCAGAAGCAGCCTTAGCACCAAAGATGAATGTACGAGCAGGTGGATTGTAAGAAGGATCTTCTACAATGCGGTTATACAAGTACATTACGTTCAAAATATTCAAAAGCTGACGTTTATATTCGTGCAAGCGTTTTACCTGAACATCAAAAATTGAATCCGGATCAAGGAATTCGTTCTGAGTATGTTTAAGGTATTCAGCCAAAGCCTGTTTATTTTCCATTTTAATGCGGATAAGTTCGTTCAAGCTTTCTTCATCATCAAGGAATTTTTCCAATCCCTTAAGCTTAGCCAAATCTTTTTCCCAACCATGTCCAATTCTATCTGTAATGAATTTAGCAAGCTGAGGGTTAGCACTAAGCAGCCAGCGGCGCTGAGTAATACCGTTTGTCTTATTGTTGAACTTTTCTGGATAAATAGCATACCAGTCTTTAAGTTCAGCAGTCTTTAATAATTCTGTATGAAGTGCAGCTACACCGTTTACGCTGAAACATGAATGAATTGCCATCCAAGCCATGTAAACCATGTTATTATGGATGATAGCCATGTGTTCATGTTTGTAGTAATCGTTAGGAAATTTCTGACGGAGTTCAATTACCAGACGACGGTTGATTTCTTCAACAATCTGATAAACACGTGGGAGCAAGCCCTGGAAGATTTCAATTGGCCATTTTTCCAATGCTTCTGCCAAAATTGTGTGGTTTGTATAAGCGAATGTGTGTGTTACTACATCCCAAGCTTCATCCCAACCTACATTATAGTCATCCATAAGGATACGCATAAGTTCTGGAATAGCTACTACCGGGTGAGTATCATTCAACTGAATTACATGCAAATCAGCAAATTTAGAGAAGTCTGTTCCGTGGTCAGCAACATAGTGACGTACTAAATCCTGCAAAGAAGCAGAACTGAAGAAGTACTGCTGTTTAAGACGAAGAGCCTTTCCAGAAGGACCGTTATCATTTGGATAAAGAACGCGGCTGATATTTTCTGCTGAGTTCTGACGTTCAACCGCACGGTTATAATCCATGTTGTTGAAAAGCTGCAAGTCAAATCCGTTTGGAGAAGATGCCTGCCACAAGCGGAGTGTATTTACAGTTTTTGTATCAAAACCGATGATTGGCATGTCGTAAGGAGTAGCTGTTACTTCTTCTGCATTTTCAATATGGAAGGTTGGCTGTCCGTCTGGTGTTTTTCCATAAGCAATGTTTCCACCAAATTTTACAGTTACTGCCAGGTCTGAACGTTTAATTTCCCATGGGTCACGGTGAGCAAGCCAGTTATCTGGATATTCTACCTGATAACCATCTTCAATTCTCTGTTCGAACATACCGTACTCATAGCGAATACCGTATCCGTGTCCAGGATAATCCAAAGTTGCAAGAGAATCCAGGAAACATGCAGCAAGACGACCAAGACCACCGTTTCCAAGACCTGCATCTGGTTCTTCGTCTTCAATCATGTTGTAGTCAATGCTCATATCTTTAAGAACTTCTTCTACAGCATCTTTAATTCCTGCGTTGATAAGGTTATTGCTCATTGCACGACCCATCAAGAATTCAGCTGATAAATAATATAGCTGTTTTGTAGGTTTCTTTTCATATTCAGCACGAGTTGCCATCCAGTTAGGCATAATAATTTCAAGTGCAGAAGCTGAAACTGCATCAAAAAGATCATGTTTGTTAGCCTGTGAAATATCCTTTCCATACTGACGGCGCAAACGAGCAGACAAGTTAGCTTTAAATTCTTCCTTGTTGAAATCCATAAAAAAATCTCCTTAAATAGTTGTTCGCAATTATTTGCTCATTAAAATTACGGAAGCCCCAGAAACCAGAACATAACGTCTTTGCTCCTGTAAAAGTTCTTCCTGTCCACTTTCTAAAATATCTTCAGGGCTTTCAAAAGAAGTATCCGCAACGCGGTACCATTTTCGGTTGCCCGATAAAGCAGGTAAAGTAATAGTCAGATCATAAATATCCATATTTGTTGCAACATAGAAATCATTATCTGCCTCAAGACCGTTCAGCTTGAATGCAAGGAAACGGCCCAGTTTATTCCAGTCTGGTACTTTTGCCGCAGCATCATACCAGGCAATTTCAGGTATTCCACCCTTTTCATAATTATCACGGAAGAAGGAACGTCTTGTAAACACCTGATGATTCAATCGTAATTTTATAAGATTTGATGCGAATCTAACAAGACCTTCATTTGTTTTTGCAAGGTTCCAGTCAAACCAGCTGATTTCATTGTCCTGACAATAGGCATTATTATTTCCACCCTGAGTACGGCGCATTTCGTCACCGCCCAACATCATTGGAACGCCCTGCGATGTCATAAGATGAACAAAGAAATTCTTTATTGTTTTAACACGAACGCTTTCTATTTTTGGATTTGTACATTCGCCTTCATATCCATGATTGTAGCTTAAGTTATCATCACTACCATCAAGATTCTGTTCACCATTTTCTTCATTATGCTTGTAGTTATAGCTTACAAGATCATTCAAAGTGAACCCGTCATGTGCAGTTATAAAATTGATTGAAGCTGTAGGTGCCCGTCCACTGTGATTATAACAGTCAGAGCTTCCGGCAATTCTTGTAGCAGCTGCAGTAGCAACGTTTTCATCACCACGAAGGAAACGGCGGATATCATCACGATAGCGGCCATTCCATTCACTCCAGCGATTTTTAATTCCTCCAGGAAATCCACCAAGCTGATAAAGCCCCGCACAATCCCAAGGCTCTGCAATAATTTTAGTTTTTGCAAGAACAGGATCGGCACTGATAGCTGCTGTAACAGAAGGGAAATCGCCACCAATTGGTGTACCATTTGGAGAACGGGTCATAATAGATGCAAGATCAAAACGGAAACCGTCTACGTGCATATTCACAACCCAATATCTAAGACTGTCCAATATAAATTGATATGTTACAGGATTATTGCAGTTCACACTGTTTCCACAACCACTGTAATTCATGTAGTAATTTTTATCGTTTACAGGAAGAGAATAATAAACATCATTCTGCAAGCCACGGAATTCAAATGTGTAGCCATGTTCGTTTCCTTCTGCAGTATGATTATAAACAACATCAAGAATTACTTCTATGCCGGCTTTGTGCAATTCCTTTACCATCTGTTTGAATTCTCGAACCGGACCACCTGGAGTACGATCTGCTGAATAAGAAGTTTTTGGTGCAAAGAATCCGATTGTACTGTAGCCCCAGTAATTTACCAGCTGATTTCCCGTTCTAGGATTTGAATTACCGTTTTCATTTTCATCAAATTCAAATAATGGAAGAAGTTCAACAGATGTAATTCCAAGATTTTTAAGATAATCAATTTTATGAGTAAAACCCTTGTAAGTACCGGCAAATTCTTTTGGAACATCGGAAGTTTCAGACGCAGTAAAGCCTTTTACATGAGTTTCATAAATAACTGTTTTATTTAATGGGTAATTAAGAGGTCTGTCCCCTTCCCAATCAAAATCATCATCTACAACGACACATTTTGGGAAATCAGATAAATCTTTCAGTTCTCCACCTTCATTGGCAGAGAACCCCTGTCTATGCTGCTTATTATATGAACGGAATACAGAACCATTTGAAAATGCTTTAGCATAAGGGTCAAACAGATATTTATGCTTATTAAAGCGCAATCCCTCAGGAGGTATATAAGGACCGTCAACCTTATACAAATAAAGAGCACCAGCTCCAATTCCTTCTATCAAGATATGCCAAATATCACCAGTTCTGTTAACAACAGGATCAAGATTCACAACTGAAGCTGGAGATACATCATTTTCTGAATTAAATAGAACTAAACTTACATTTGTAGCATCTCTACTATATAAAGAGAAGTTTACCCCCTTCGGAGTAATTACAGCTCCAAAACTAAGAGGCATTCCGTTATGAATTTTAATTTCAGCCATAATTCAATAATTATAATATAGATTATAGGTAAATTCTACTATATAATAATTTACATGAGTGAAAATAAAGAAAACACACAACCATTACGTACTGCCGTTGTTGCAATTATTGGCCGTCCTAGTGCCGGAAAATCAACTTTTTTAAATACTGCCTGTCAGGAACCAGTTAGTATTGTATCTCCAATTCCTCAGACTACAAGAAATGCAATTAAAGGAATTGTAAATACTTCTTATGGTCAGTTGATTTTTATTGATACACCAGGTTATCACGATTCAGAAAAGAAGCTGAACCTGCGCCTTCGTAATGTTACAGAAGCTCAGCTTGATGATATTGACTGCGTTCTTTATGTAATTGACTCTACAAGAGCAACCGGAGAAGAAGAAGTTCATACTGCAAATCTTTTGAAAAAACTTCAGTCAAAAACCGTTGTTGCTATTAACAAAACTGATTTACCTGCCAGCAAGCCTCTTCCAATCCGTCAGTTTATTTCAGAAAATCTTCCAGACATTCCTGCTGACCGCATTCTTGAAATGTCTGCAGAAAAAGATATTGGAATTAACGAAGTTCTTAAGGCTCTTTACAGTATTTCTCCAGAAGGAGATCCAATGTATGATGAAGAACTCTATACCGATCAGGATTTAACCTTCCGCATTTGTGAAGTAATTCGCGGTGAGGCTATAAATCGTCTTGAACAGGAAATTCCTCATGCAGTTTATGTAGAAGTTGCTGATGTTGAACATCGTAATGAAGGCAAAAAACTTTGGATTCGTGCATTTCTTTGTGTTGAAAGAGACAGCCAGAAGGGTATAGTAATCGGAAAAGGAGCCAGCAAAATCAAAGAAATCAGAATGGCAGCAGTTCGCAAGCTTAGTGAGATTTATATTCAGAAAATTGATTTGGATTTGCAGGTCAAAGTTGATAAAAACTGGCGTCAGCGTGATTATACAATCAATAAGCTGATTCCTTCAGAAAAGAAATAAGGATTTTTATAATTCGGACGATAAACAGAGTATGTCAGCTTTAACAGACGAAGTAGAAGCGTTACAACAGATTCTGGCACCTGGAGACATTGCCCATATAGCTCTTCAGATGTTAGGTTGCATCAATAAAGAAATAACTAATCATACAATACGTACCGCTTTTATTGCCTTAAACATTGCAGAAGCTTTTCCACTCAAAGAAGGAGGTTCTGTTCAGAACCTGGTACTTCTGGCCATGCTTCATACGATTGGTTTTTTCAGAGAAGATGTAATAACAGGCTATAATCCTCACGACAGTAACATAGATTTTTTTTCAGACAACAAAGCTGTATTAAGTAAATACGTTTTTACCAGTCTTTATCTTGAATACATGACCCCTATAAAAGCCGATGCTAAGGCTCTCCTGGATTTCACACATCCTTATGATGAAAGCAAAACTCAGACTTATATTGATGATTATCGTTCAGTAATTTATTTTTCCGCACGCATAGCAGACTTTATAACAAAACATTCTGATGAACTTTTACCAGAAGACTTGAATGAAATTGCTCCAGGATTTTTTAATCCTAAAGTTGTAGGAGTGTTTAATCAAATTAATGAAGCTAATGTAATACTTGAACAAATCATTACAGGAAGTTTTCGAGCCCATCTATCCCAATTTATATTCCAGGTTCAATATTCAGAAAAAGAGACAAAACAGTTCGAAAAACTTTTAATATATTTTCTTGATTTTAAAAGTACTAACACAATGAAACATGCAGTCAACACATCCTGCTATGCAATTTCTATTGGCCACCGGCTAAATCTTAATCACAAAGATCTTTCAAATCTGTATACCAGTGCAGCTCTTCACGATATTGGAAAAATGGCTACACCTCAGCGTATCCTTGAATTTCCAGGACGACTTTCGCCAGAAGATATGGGTATTATGCGTCATCATGTTAACCATTCCCGAAGAATCCTAAGTGGTTTTGTTCCATTTTATATTCTGGAAAATGTATATCGTCATCATGAAAAGCTGAATGGAAAAGGTTATCCAAAGCACATTCCAGGAGATCAAATAACTCTTTTGCAGAGGATTTTAACTGTAGCTGATATTACAAGTGCCTTAAATGACTCCCGAAGTTACAAGGAAGAATTTTCAAAAGAAGAAGTTATTTCCATTATGAGTTCTATGACAGATGAAGGAGAACTGGATCCTGCTATCAGCAAGTTTATAATAGAAGATTATGATGGAATTATGCAGGAACTAAAAGAATTGCAGTCAATTCTAAAAGTTGATTTCACTAATATCATTACAAATTACAACAACTATATTATGAATTCAGATGAAGAAGAACCTGAAGAACTGGATGGTCTAGAAGAGTTGTAGAGCAGTGTTTAAATCTCTGTTGTTACATTCCAAAAAAAAGATTATATTTAAAGCATGACTATTACATATAAAACACAGGGCGTATGTGCCCGTACAATCACTTTTGACAAATCAGAAGACGGCGTAATCACAAACATCAGCTTTGAAGGCGGCTGTAACGGTAACCTTAAAGCTATTTCTAAGTTGTGTGATGGAATGAAGGCTGAAGAAATTGCAGCAAAGCTTTCAGGTAACATTTGCGGCATGAAAAACACAAGCTGTGCAGATCAGTTTGCTAAAGCTGTAATGTCTAACTAATTTGTATAATTAATTTTTAAGGATATAAAAATGGCTCTTGAATGTGGTATTGTTGGATTACCAAATGTTGGTAAATCTACTATTTTTTCGGCTTTGACTGCGGCTCCTGCTGCGGCAGAGAACTTTCCATTCTGTACAATCGACCCTAACATTGGTATTGTTGATTTACCAGATGAACGCTTAGACTTTTTAGCTAGCAAACATAATCCTAAAAAGAAGACACCAGCTGCAGTTAAATTTGTTGATATTGCAGGTTTGATTAAAGGTGCTTCCCAGGGTGAAGGTCTTGGAAACAAGTTCCTTGCAAACATCCGTGAATGTTCAGTAATTGCACACGTTGTTCGTTGTTTTGACAATCCTGATATTATGCACGTTCGTGATAATGCAAATGAAGCAGCTCCAATTGACCCAGAAAGTGATATTCTTACTATTAACTGGGAACTTTGCCAGGCAGACTTGGATACAATTGCAAAACGCGAAGAAAAAAATATTAAACAGGTTCGTGCTCTTGGTAAAGAAGCAGAAAAACAACTTGCTCCTTTTAACTCGGCAGTTGCAAAAATCAAACCTTTGTTGATTGATGGAAAATGTGCCCGTACAGCAGACCTTACAGATGATGAAAAGAATGCAATCTACGATATGTTCCTTCTTTCTATGAAACCAACATTGTACGTTGCAAACGTTGATGAAGATACAATCGCTGAAGGCACTAACAAGTACGTAGAAATCGTAAAGAAATATGCTGATGAAGAAAAATCTGAAGTTGTAGTTATCTGCGGTAAGTTTGAAGCTGACTTGGCTGAAATTACAGAAGAAGCAGAGCGCAAAGATTTTATGGATGCTGTCGGATTAACAGAAAGTGGACTTGCTGTTCTTGCCCGCAAAGCTTACCACTTAATGGGACTCCGCACATTCTTTACAGGTGGTTCAGACGAATGTCGTGCATGGACTATCCACGCTGGTGATAAAGCTCCTCGCGCTGCAGGTGTAATCCACACAGACTTTGAAAAAGGATTCATCAAGGCTGAAGCATACACAATCGACGATCTTCGCCAGTACGGTGATGAAGCAGCTATCAAAGCTGCCGGTAAATACCGTCAGGAAGGAAAAGAATATGTAGTTCAGGACGGCGACGTATTGTTCTTTAAATTCAACAACTAAGGAAGAATTATGTTAAATATCAAATGGGTTGTTTTGGCAATCGCTATTGTTATGTATTTGTTAGTCATCCTCTTTCAGGAAAAGAAAGTCTGGATGACTACAGCAGCCGCACTCATCACAGTAGTGCTTGGTTTTATTTTTGCAGGCAATGTGTTTGTTCCGACAGCAAATGCCGGCAGTTTGTTCTATCATATCTTCTTTGAGCTCATCAACTGGAACATTCTGATGATTTATGTTGGAAGTATGACTATTGCAGCGCTTTTCATTTACTCAAATGTTCCTGCCCGCATTGCCGACTGGCTTGTTGAACATTCCCGCAGCACTGGTGTAGCCGTTGTCTTGATTCTTGCAATGACTGGCATTATTTCTATTTTCGTAGAAAACGTTGCCACAGTTCTTGTAATGGCACCAATTGCACTGGCTCTTTCTAAAAAACTGGATTTGAATCCAGTCCCATTTATGGTAGGGCTTGCTGTTATGTCTAATCTTGAAGGAACTGCTACTTTGGTAGGAGACCCTCCAAGCATGATTTTTGCCAGCTATGCTGGTTACAACTTTAATGACTTCTTCTTCTATCAGGGAAAAATGTCTATCTTCTTTATTATTCAGGCTGGAATGATTGCCGGATGTATTTTCTTCTATTGTATTTTTGGCCGTGTAAAAGATAAAGCACAGATTGAAAAAGAGCCTGTTATTTCATATTTTCCATTGTGGCTTTTACTTGGAATGATTTTCGGCTTAGCTGGAATTTCTTTCATCAGTACAGAACTGGGTTACGGTTCAGGTTGCTTTGTACTTGGCTTAGGAATTATTGGCCTTCTTTGGTATAAGTTCAGTCAGAAAAAATCTAGAAAAGAAATCTGGGAACTGGTTCATGACTTGGACTGGGAAACAATTGCATTTCTTTTAGGAATCTTTATTGTAGTTGGTGCAATCAGTGAAACTGGTCTTCTGGATGATTTTGCACTCTGGCTTGCTAAGGTTACAGGCGGAAGCAAGTTTATGGGCTTCATTTTGATTCTTGCATTCTCAGTATTAATTTCCGGCTTCGTTGATAATGTTCCATATATTATTGTAATGCTTCCAGTTGCAGGTTCTCTTGCCATGAATATGTGTATTCAGAAAGAACTTTTAATGTTTGCTCTCTTAGTCGGAAGTTGTCTTGGTGGAAACCTTACACCATTTGGAGCTTCTGCAAACGTAGTTGCCATGGGTATTCTTAAAAAAGAGGACCACCCTATCAACTTTGCAGGCTTCCTTAAAATTGGAGCACCTTTCACAATCATCACTACAGCAGCCGCAGCAATTCTTTTGTGGTGCGTTTGGGCGTAATTTTTTTCTAAACATTTTTCACCACCTTCCGAATATATAGTAAGAGGTGGTGAAAATGACTTCATCAATTGGATATGTAAATGCTTTTTCTTACTCAAGCAGTGCAATGTCTAGTGGCGTTGCAGGCAAACTTTATGTGCCTGTAAACAAATCAGCATTGATGTATTCCCACTTCGACCATGTTACTGGAGTTGCAGCAAGTTCTAACCAGAGTGGTGTTTCAATCAGCAAAATCAGAATACTTAACTCCTTAATTGAACGGCTTTCTGCTATCAAGAACGAGCCAAAGGATTCAATTCAGGATATTTCTGATGACCAGGCTGATGTTTTAATAGAAGCATACCAGAAACAGATTCAGCAGGCCGCAGCTACTCCTTACATTCTGAATGGTGCCCAGCCAATGGCAGGGGCATTGTTCCAAATTGATGCATAACAGAAATTACTATAAATCGGGCTATTCGCAACGAATTTGGAACAGAGAAGTGGCGTATCAAATGATACGCCCATGACTGACTTCTCTGTTCCACTCAAGTTATATCAAAAAAAATCACCACTTCCAAATCCCCCACAAAATCACTATAATTAACGTCTATTTCCATTTCATATATAGGAGAAAAAAATGGGTGGTATATTTGGTGTTGCCTCTAAGAACGATTGTTCTTTAGATTTATTTTTCGGAGTTGATTATCATTCACACTTAGGAACTAGACGCGGTGGTCTTGCAGTCTATAGTGACGACGGAAAGTTTGCCCGCTCAATCCACAATATACAGAATTCTCCATTCCGTACAAAATTTGAAAATGACATGGATGACTTGCACGGGAAATTAGGAATTGGCTGTATTTCTGATTACGAACCTCAGCCTTTGCTTGTTCATTCACATCTTGGTGATTATGCAATTACTACAGTTGGAATTGCTACAAACAAAGATGAACTTGTAGAAGAAATCCTTGGCAACGGATACACACACTTCCTTGAAATGAGTGGTGGAGAAATCAATCAGACAGAATTGGTTGTTGCACTTATCAATCATAAAGATTCTATTTTAGAAGGTATAAAATTCGTTCAGGAAAAAATTAAGGGTTCAATGTCACTTTTAGTTTTGACTTCTGAAGGAATCTATTGTGCCCGCGATAAGTTTGGTCGTACACCAATTCAGATTGGACATAAAGAAGGTGCTTATTGTGCATCCTTCGAAAACTTTGCATATGTTAATCTTGGTTACACAGATTACTACGAATTAGGACCTTCTGAAATCGTATTTATGACTTCTGATGGTATCAAAACTTTACAGGAACGCACAAAGAAAATGAAGATTTGTACTTTCTTGTGGATTTACTACGGTTACCCAACAGCAAGCTACGAAGGTGTAAACGTCGAAGCAATGCGTTACAACTGTGGACGTTACCTTGCTCGTCGTGATAAAGATACTGTTCACCCAGATGCAGTTGCAGGTGTTCCAGATTCAGGAACTGCTCACGCTGTAGGTTACGCAAATGAATCAGGTATTCCATTTACCCGCCCATTCATTAAATACACACCAACATGGCCTCGTTCTTTTATGCCAACTAATCAGGAACAGAGAAATCTTATTGCCCACATGAAGCTTATTCCTGTTCAGCAGTTGATTAAAGGTAAAAAGATTCTTTTGATTGATGACTCAATTGTTCGTGGTACACAGTTACGTGAAACAACAGACTTCCTTTACCAGAGTGGAGCTGAAGAAGTACATATTCGTCCAGCTTGTCCACCATTAGTATTCGGATGTAAATATTTGAACTTCAGCCGTTCTAAATCAGAAATGGATTTGATTACAAGACGTGTAATTAAACAGTTCGAAGGCGACAATGTAAGCATGGAAACTTTGCAGAAATACTGTAATCCAGATTCGCCAGAATACGCAAAAATGGTGGAAGAAATCAGAAAACAGTTGCACTTTACTACATTACGCTTCCATCGTCTGGACGACATGCTAGACAGCACTGGTCTCCCACACGACTGCCTGTGCACTTACTGTTGGAATGGGCTAGAATAG
>JAEDFX010000039.1 GCA_016297805.1 Treponema sp.
CTGTAATGTGTTTAAGTTACGTTGGTGTAAAAGGTGGAATGGTAATTGTTTCTGCTGATGACCCAGGTCCAATTTCCAGCCAGACTGAACAGGATACCCGCAAGTTC
Source organism: Treponema sp. (assembly GCA_016297805.1). Lineage (GTDB taxonomy): Bacteria > Spirochaetota > Spirochaetia > Treponematales > Treponemataceae > Treponema_D. Next base: position 108 of record JAEDFX010000039.1, read on the forward strand.
GCACAGTTCTCAAAATTGCCTTGTCTGGATCCTTCCACACCTCAGGAAGCCTACGAAATGATTCAGGAGGCCTTTGAGCTTTCTGAAAAATACAACACACCAGTTCTGATTCGTCCTACAACTCGTGTTGATCACGCTTACGAAAGTATGGAAATACCAGAACTGACACCTTGCCGCACCCCAGGAACTTTTGAAAAAGACAGTGCCCGCTGGGTAATTTTTCCTAGAGCTTCTTACAATAATCACAAACGCATTTTTGAACGCAATGAAAAAGTTTTGCCACAGGAATTCAGTAAAAGTAAGTGGAATAGTGTTGAAGATGGGGAAAGCGATGTTTTGTTTTCCGATTCTAATACATCGAAAACAAAACTCGCTAGCGAAGCGTTTCTTCCCTCCGCTGCAGCTGCTAGCGCATCTTCCGCTACCCCTTCCAGCGGTGGGTGTGAAAGCCAACTGGTTGGCCGTGTTCAACAGCAAAGCGTTAAAAAAACTCCGAAAGGAGTTTTTAGCTTTACCACTTCCCCCCGCAACACCCCCGCATATGTTGCAGGCGGCATTTCCTACTGCTACCTAAAAGAAGCACTTGGTTCACAGGATGCAAGCATCCTAAAAATCGGTACTCCTTACCCATTCCCTGCTCAGCTGGCTGAAGATTTTTTGAAGGCTCATTCAGAAATTACAGTTTTTGAAGAGCTGGACCCAGTTATTGAACAGGAATTGATTTATCTTTGTGGAAAAGAAAATATTAAATGCACAATTCACGGAAAACTTGATGGCACAGTTCCAGAAGCAGGGGAATTGAGTGTTGAGATTGTTAAAAATATTCTTGGTGATACTTCTTCAGAAAATGCTGCAAAAACTCCAGACCTCCCAGTTCGTCCACCAGTTTTGTGTGCAGGCTGTCCTCATCGCGGGGCTTTCTACGCTGTAAAACAGGCAATGAAAGGTCAGAACACTGCTTACTGTGGTGATATCGGCTGCTACACTTTAGGAAACGCAAAGCCTCTTGATATGACAGACACTTGTTTGTGTATGGGTGCAGATATTACTATCGCTCAGGGACTTTACCACAACGAACCAGACCGCAAATGCTTCAGTTTTATTGGCGATTCAACCTTTTTTGCCAGCGGAATTACAGGCGTTGTAAATGCAGTTTACAATCAGAGCCATCAGACAGTTTGTATTCTGGATAACTCTACAACTGCCATGACTGGTCATCAGCCACATCCTGGAACTGGTGTAACAATGATGGGCGAAATCGTAGAAAAAATCAGTATTCCAAAAATTCTGGAAGCAATCGGGGTAAATCCAATTATTGAAGTTGACCCATTTGATCAGGAAAAAGCTGTTGAAGCAGTAAAAACTGCCAGCGATGCTCCTGGAGTAAGCGCAGTAATTTTTAAATCACCATGTATAAGTGTAGCCGCAAAATTAGGATATCCAAAACCTAAGGCAAAAACTGTTGATGCAGAAAAATGTATTGGCTGCCGCAAATGTATAAATGAACTAGGATGTCCAGCATTAAGTTTAAGTGCAAAAACAAACGCAAAAGGCAAACAGATTGTAGAAATTGACGGTTCACTTTGCACTGGTTGTGGTTTGTGTGCTGGAGTTTGTCCTACTGGAGCAATACAATAGCCAGGCGTTACGGGCCGGCGTTTGAGGCCCGTTAGAAGGGGTAGCGAACAACGCAGTGTGAGCGAGGGGGAGACTTCCCCCTCCTAAAGGAGATTTATTATGGCAAAAAATATATTGATTTGTGGTGTAGGCGGACAGGGAACTGTTCTTGCGGCAAAGGTTCTTTCTCAGGCAGCAATTTCTGGTGGTGAGCATGTGCTTTCTGCAGAAACAATTGGTATGGCTCAACGAGGCGGTTCGGTAACCAGTCATGTGCGGATTGGTGAAGATATTTATTCTCCACTTATTCCAAAGGGACAGGCTGATATCATCATTTCTTTTGAGGCAGCTGAAGCGGCTCGTAATGCTGATTATTTGAAAAAAGGCGGAATGGTTATTGTAAACAAAAAGATTGTTCAGCCAACAACTGCCAGCCTTACAGGAAAAACTTTCAGCGAAGATACAATGATTGAATATTTGAACCAAGTTGCAGATAAAGTTATTTCTGTGGATACAGATCAGGCATGCAGCGAATTGGGGAGCAGCAAAGTGGTAAATATGGTGCTTCTTGGAGCTGCCTGCAAAACCGGCTTAATCAACAGAGATGATTTGAAGGCAGCACTTAAATTGCTGGTAAAACCAGACTTCTACGAATTGAACTGTCGTGCTGTGGATTATGTCAAATAGAAGTAGGTTTAAATCAAATGGCTCAAATAGTGCCATTTGATTTAACTTGAGTTTTTTGCGAAACTCTGCTTATTTAATTATTCACTTGTGTGAACGAATTTCACATCCTCGGAAGTTGAAACTTCCTGCGGTGTTCAATTTTTAGGTACAATTTCCTTAATTCCTTGCAAATTGTATGTAATTTTTTTTTTATATTTACAGAGCAACACTTCATTTACATACAAAAGTGTCAAAAAAAACAATTTTGTATGTAAAAATTTCTATTTTTTTCTAATTGGAAAGATAGTAAAAAAAAGAATTAATCTATGTAATAATTTTTTTACATACAAAATTGAAGAAAAATAAAAAATTGTATGTAAATTTGAAAAACATTTATTTTATAACTAAATTTTTTACATACATTTTTCAAATTTTTTCCAAAAATGTATGTAAATCATAATCTTGTGTGTAAATTTGACAATAATTCATACATAAATTACTATATATAGAAACGATTTTTCAGGGCGTTGCGGGATGTGCCCGCTAGAAGGGGTAGCCGATTCTTTAGATGAGGCGTAGGGGAAGGCTTTCCCCACCTGCATTATGCTTAGGAGTAAAACATGCAATTATCAGAAAAACAGTTAGAACAAATCCGCGCACAGATTGCCCGTGTTAAGGCTTGCGGAAATCCTTTTTATACAGAACGTTTTAAGGATGTAAATCCAGAAGATATTAAAGATCAGGAAAGTTTTGAACGTCTGGTGCCTTTCTGCGACAAACAGGACTTGCGAGATGCTTATCCACTGGGATTGGCTGCAGTTCCAGAGGAAGATATTGTGCGCATTCATTCATCTTCAGGTACAACTGGTGCTCCAGTAATTATTCCTTACACAGCAAAAGACGTTGATGATTGGGCTACAATGTTTGCCCGCTGTTATGAACTGGCTGGAATTGGCAAGAAGGACCGCATTCAGATTACTCCAGGTTATGGCTTGTGGACTGCTGGTATTGGTTTTCAGGCTGGTTGTGAAAAGCTTGGTGCTATGGCTGTTCCAATGGGACCTGGTAACACTGAAAAACAGCTTCAGATGATGCAGGATCTGGGTTCTACAGTAATTTGTGCAACATCTTCTTATGCTTTGCTTTTGGCTGAACAGGTTGAAGCTCGTGGTATTGGCAAAAATATTAAATTGAAGAAAGGTGTTATTGGTTCTGAACGTTGGGGTGAAAAAATGCGTAACCGTATTCAGAACATTCTTGGCATTGAACTTTACGATATTTATGGTCTTACAGAATGTTACGGCCCTGGTATTGGTATTAACTGCGATAAGTCTGATGCTGGAATGCACATTTTTGATGATTACATCTACACAGAAATCCTTGACCCACAGACTGGCAAGCCTGTAAAGGATGGTGAAGTTGGTGAAATCTGTCTTACAACTTTAGTTAAAGAAGGAGCACCTTTATTCCGCTTCCGTACTCACGACCTGGCTGCTTTTGTTACAGAAAAATGTCCTTGTGGCCGCTCTTATCCAAGAATTACTCAGATTATGGGTCGTTCAGATGATATGGTTAAGGTTAAGGGAAACATCATTTTCCCAAGTACAATTGAAGATGTAATTAAAACAGTTCCTGGTACTTCTTCTGAATACCGTGCAACTATTGAACATGTTGATGGAAAAGATCAGATGACAATTATGGTTGAAGTTGAAGGTGGCACAGACCGCACTGAAGTTTCTTTGGGAATTCAGTACTTCTTTAAGAATAAGTACAACATGACTCCAAAGGTTGAAGTTGTGGGAATTGGTGAACTTCCACGTTCCGAAAAGAAAACAAAGCGTATTGAAGATAAGCGCTTTGACTAATTTAAAAGGCATAATATAGGAGGGGAACGATGCTTCGCATCGTGGCCTTCCCCTGTCTCCAAACAAAAACAGCGTCGCAAAAATGCGATGCTGTTTTTGTTTTCCGCCACCCCTTCCAGCGGGTGTGAAGGCCAACAGGTTGGCCGTGTTCAACAGCAAAGCGTTAAAAAAACTCCGAAAGGAGTTTTTAGCTTTACTACTCCCCCCCCCCGCAACGCCCCCGTATTATTCTCTTGACTTTGTATGCATATTGCATTATATTTGCATACAGACCTATTTTATAAAACGGAGGAATTCCTATGGCTCTACTTCAAGTTCGTGACTTTCCAGCTATGCTGTATACACTTCTTGCCGAAAAAGCTGAAGCGGAAAACAGAAGTATTACACAGCAAACAATTCACATGCTTACAAAAGATCTGACCGAAGATTCTGAAGCATATTTTGCAAAAGCAAACCGTATGAAAGCGTTAAATGCCATTTCTTGCCTTAATTTGAAGCTGCCACAGAATGCCCCTTCTCCAGCAGAACTGCTCCGTGCAGACAGGGAGGATTCCAACCGATGACATACGTATTAGATGCTTCTGCTGCCTTAGAAATTGCATTTCAGGGACCAAAAGCTGAACACTACAAACAGTTATTGATGGAAGCTGATTCTGTTTTAGCTCCAGAATTATATCAGGCAGAAATTACAAACTGTGTGTGGAAATATCTTAAAGCAGGTTATGTGGATGAAGAAAATGCAAAAATAACCGTAGCCATGCTTTTTAAACTGATAGATTCCTACGCAAATGCTGTAGAAGATTCAATGGAAGTTTTACATGAGGCAGCACGACTGAACATTAGTACTTATGATATGTTCTATTTTGTTCTGGCACGTCATAATGCTGCAACTTTAATTACCTGCGACCAGAAACTGAAAAATCTGGCAATTGATAATGGAATTAGTGTGGAGTAATTACCACACCTGAATCAAAAGCAAAGAACCAGTTTTCAAAGAAACCTCTGCCTGCTGCTCCGGAATCACTTGGTTACTGACTCCAAGCTGATAGCTGTTTTCGATTGTGGCATTTTCCAGAGGATATTTTGCATTTTTGATTGTGACCCCAACGGCTTCTTTTTCTAAGGTCATCAGAGAAAAATAGGAATAGGTATCTGGAATAAGAGTTGGTTTTGTACCTGCGACTACTAACTGCATTTTTGAATAGTCGTCATAGATTACACCTGCGGCACCATTTTTCTGCAAGTACAGTAAGACTGAAATGTTCACAAGAGAATGATCAAACCGCTGGCCAATTACTCCCAAGAGAATAAAATCTGTAAAGCCGCGGTGCAAAGCTTCTTTTACCGCAGAGAAAACATCTGTATCATCTTTTTCACAGGACAGCTGGACGATTTGTGCAGATGGAAAATCCTGTTCGTTGGGGCGGGAATGGGAATCAAAATCTCCAACAATCAAATCAACTGCCGATGGGGACAAGCCTAGTTTCTCAACATGGTTCAATCCGCCATCACAGGCAATTATAAAATCTTCTGGATTTATGAAGCGGGAGATTTTTTCGTAATTTTTGATTTCGGCAGAGCCAAGGATTATAACTCGCATTACAATTTTTCTGCAATGTCGTAAATCAATTTTTCAGATTTTTCCCAGCCAAGACATGGGTCTGTGATTGATTTACCGTAGATGCCTTCACCAATTTTCTGGCAGCCGTCTTCAATGTAGCTTTCAATCATAAAGCCTTTTACCATTTTTTTGATGCGGTCGCTGTGAGCCATGGAATTGAGAACGTCCATCACGATTCGTGGCTGTTCCAAAGGCATTTTCTTAGAGTTTGAATGGTTTGTATCGATAATACAGCCTGGATTTTTCAAATCTCTTTCGTCGTAGGCATCGCAAAGACGGATAAGGTCTTCGTAGTGATAGTTCTGCTGATTGTTTCCGTGCTTGTTTGTAGATCCACGGAGGATTGCATGAGTATGTTCGTTTCCTTCTGAGTGAACTTCCCATCCGCGGTAGATAAAGCTGTGCTTGCCCTGAGCAGCTTTAATTGCATTCATCATAACTGCGTAATCACCGGATGTAGGATTTTTCATTCCAACTGGAACTTCAATTCCACTGGCAACAAGACGGTGTTCCTGATTTTCTACAGAGCGGGCACCAACTGCAACGTAGCCCAGCAAGTCATCAAGATACTGGTAGTTGTCTGGATAAAGCATTTCGTCTGCAAAAACAAATCCTGTTTCTTCTACCGCACGCATGTGCATGTGGCGGCAGGCAATCAAACCTTTGAACAAGTCTGGTTTCTGATTTGGATCTGGCTGATGGAGCATTCCTTTGTAGCCTTCACCAGTTGTACGTGGTTTGTTTGTATAAATACGTGGAACAAGGAGAATCTTATCCTTTACTTTTTCCTGAACTGGAACAAGACGGTTCATATAATCCAGAACTGCATCTTCATTATCTGCAGAACATGGTCCGATAATGAGAATCATTTTATCTGAACGGCCTTCAAAAACTGATTTTACATCGGCACGTTTTTCTTCTACGATTTTTGCAACTTTGCCGGTTACTGGGAACTGTTCCTTAACTTCGGCTGGAATCGCAAGCTTCTTTTCAAAATTCATATTCATATTAATTACCTCTTTACTTTAATTCCTAATTTTTTCATATCGTTGAAGTAGCCAGGGTAGCTTTTTCGGACTGCGTGGGCATCGTCTACTGTGCCGCCTGTTACGCTCAGCATTGTTGAAAGGCTCATTACGATTCTGTGATCGTTGTGACCATGAACAATTTCTGCCGGTGTGTGCACGACTCCGCTTTTAATCACAATCTGATTTTCTGACTGAGTTGATGCTACTCCAAACTTTGCCAGCTCTTCGCACATAATCTTGCCACGGTCACTTTCCTTAATTGCAAGGCGTTTTGTTCCATTAAATACACCACCATTATGAAGTGCTGCAGTTACAAACAAAATTGGTCCTAAATCAGGACAATCAGAAATATCCAGAGTTGGACAACCTTTTACAAGTTCTGTAAACATCTGCTTGTAAACTCTGTCTCCCTGAAGACTGTTATCGTACAATCCGCCAACTTCGACTTTACCGTCCAAAGTGTTGAAAACATCCAGGAAGGCAGCATTGGAATAGTCACCTTCTACTGCAATTTCCCGAGCCTTGTAGGTCTGTCCACCTGGAACAGTCAAAGTATTTTCATCCTTCCATTCAACATTTACACCAAAATCGTGCATTGCCTGCAAAGTAAGGTCGATGTAAGGTCGGCTTTCTACTGGAGGAATAAGCTGAATTTCGCTGTCGCCGTTCATAAGTGGAAGCACGAACAAAAGCCCTGTAATAAACTGACTGCTGATGTTTCCTGCCAGCTTGTAAATTCCGCTTGTAAGCCCCGAACCTACAGAAATTTTTCCGTTGGCACGCTCAAAACAGATGCCTTTTTCGGCACACATTTCTTCGTAAACTGACTGAGGACGAGTCATTAAAACTTCGCTGCCTTTGAAGGTAGCCTTAGCGCCTGCAGTTCCAAAAGCCATTGCCATTGGAATAAAGAAACGCAAGGTACTTCCACTTTCGCGACAGTCAAACTGGGCACCATCATTCAGCTTTAAGTGGCCACCAGTCACAGTAACTTTGTCACCATCAATTTTATAATCCGCACCAAGAGTTTTAATACAATCCAAAGTTGCAAGAATATCCTGAGAATAATCAACATTTGTAACAACGCTGGTACCTTCAGACAAAGCTGCACAAATCAAGGAACGATGAGCAAGACTTTTTGAAGGTGGCGCACTGATTTTTCCAATTGCAGTTGATGGCCAAAAGGTTGCGGTATCATCATCAATATCAGATTCAACGCCTGAATCTTTAATGATTTTACGGGCAATTTTTTCAGGTCCCACGCCACCAGTTACGACCATATCTGCAGCGGCTGTGTAAATTGGGTAACGCACATCATACAGTGCTTTGATTTTTTCTGCACTGTTGGCAGTAGGCCGGTCCGCAGTTGGCAAAAGCTGTTCCAGTGGACGATCAATAAAATAAATCTTGCCGTTCATCTTCAAATTGTGAACATTTTCAGGTCGCAGTACAGCACCGCCTCCTGTTGAAATTACACAACCATTTTTCTGCGAAAGCTCAGCTATCACCTTAGATTCCAAATCCCTAAAATACTGTTCGCCTTTTTCTGCAAAAATATCAGAAATCACACCTTCCCGGGCAACAATTTCTGCATCAGAATCAATTAATTCACGATTCAACAAACGGGCAATCTGCTTACCAACAGTTGTTTTTCCACAGGCTGGCATTCCCACAAGAACAATATTCTGTTTACGGCCAAGAATTATATTGAAGATTTCATCGGCTTTTGATTTTTCAACTGGTTTTCCAAAAAAGAATTCTGCGGCCTTGATTGCCTGACCAACCAGCATGTAAAGTCCGCCTTCAGCTTTCACACCGCGGGCTTTTGCATCCAGAACAAGATTTGTGCAGTTAGGATTATAGATAGCATCCACCACACCTTCCAAAGCCCCGAAACTTTCCAGAGAAATTGGCTGACCTTCCACCTTTGGGAACATTCCACAAGGAGTTGTATTAATGATGATGTTTGTCTCTGTCTTTTTTGCAGCCTCTTCATAAGAAATTACAGGACAACCATCTTCATCACCCTCAGGATGACGACTGACCTTGCAAACTGAAGCTGCACCAAGACTTTTTACCAGTGCAGTTGCAGTTTTGCTTGTACCGCCAGTTCCCAAAATCAGAACGTTTTTACCGCCAGCAGAAATTCCCATTTTTTCCATAAGAGATTTCATGCCGTAAAAATCTGTGTTGTAGCCGTAAAGCTTTCCGTCTTTATTTACTACTGTATTTACCGCACCAATCAATTTTGCGGCTTCATCAATTTCATCAAGATAAGGAATTACTGTCTGCTTGTAAGGAATTGTAACGTTGATTGCCTTAAAATCGTGAGCCTTCATGAAAGCATCTACATCTTCCTTAGCAATTTCCTTAAGCTCATATTTATAATCACCAATCAGATTGTGAATATCCTTTGAAAAAGAGTGAGACAATTTTTCGCCTAATAAACCATATTCCATATTTCGTCCTCATAAGGTAAAGCTAAAAATTGCTTTCGCAATTTTTTTAACGCTTTGCTATTTATCACCGGCCGCCAGCGGCCTTACTCACCGATTAATCCGTATTCCATTTTGTCTCCAAATCAACTTTTTTTTACTCTCTGACCTTTCGTCTGCGTCCTTCGACAAGCTCAGGGACCGCTCAGGATGTACTACTCTGCAAAATAATCTGTTCCGTAGCGACCTGCCAGTGCATCGTAAATCACAAGAGCAGTCATACTGTCTACTACAACTCTTGCTCTGTGAATGATTGCTGGGTCGTGGCGGCCTTCAATCTGAAGCTTTGCATCAACCTTGTCCTTCATGTTTACTGTATCCTGTTTCTTGTAAATAGAAGGAGTTGGTTTTACAGCACAGCGGAAAGTAATTGGCATTCCGTTAGAAATACCACCGTTGATTCCGCCATTGTGATTTGTAGTTGTAACAACTCTGTCCCCATCCATCTTAAATGGGTCATTAAATTCACTACCACGCTGATTTACCATATCAAAGCCGGCACCAAACTGAACCCCTTTAATTGCAGGAACTGAATACAAAGCATAAGAAAGAACGCTTTCCAGAGTTCCAAACCAAGGTTCACCAACACCAGCAGGCATTCCTGTAACCACTGTCTCAAGAACACCACCAATACTATCACCTTCAGCAGCAACTGCCTCGGCTTTAGCCTTCATCTGGGCAGCCTTTTCGCTATCTAAAACTGCAAAGTTTGTTTCACTGAGAGCCTTAATATCTGCATCATAATCTACAAAATCACGATCTTTAATTCCTCCAAGACTCTGAATATGAGTTCCAATTTTTATACCTTTTTTATCAAGAGCTGGAATTACAACACCACCAGCCGCAACCAGAGCCGCAGTAATACGTCCACTAAAATGGCCACCTCCACGATAATCCTGGAATCCGTGATATTTTACATTCGCTGTATAATCTGCATGACTTGGGCGAGCAAGCATTGCAGTTTTTTCATAATCCTTACTGTGCTGCACCTGATTTGGAATGAGGATTGCCAAAGGAGTTCCAGTTGTTTTTCCATTAAAAACACCGCTGGCAAGAATGAATTCGTCCTGTTCTACGCGGGCAGTAGAAATTTTTCCACTTGGACGTCGCAAGTCCAACTGATGATTAATAAAATCCTTATCAACTGTAATTCCTGGTGTAAGTCCATCTAAAACTGCACCAATAAATGGTCCGTGGCTTTCACCAAAAAGTGTAACCGTTAAGTGTTCTCCAATTGAATTCTTCATAATGTTCTACCCTTCAACAACCATTTTTAATCTTTCAGAAAGTTCATCCAAAGTCATATCTTTCTGCTCAAAAGCTCCAATTTCATTTACAACAATAGCATGAATTGCACCAGCACCAGCCTTTTTGTCATGACTTACAGCTGCAGTTGCCTTGCCTAAATCAACTTTTACAGAAGTTGGCAATTCCAGTTTTTTCAAAATGCTGATTAAATCATCACGAAGCTCTGGCGCAGTCATTGGAATCATACCAAGAGCAACACATTCTCCGTGATAAAGTTTGCCGTCTGTGTTCAATTCAATTCCGTGTCCCAAAGTATGACCAAAATTCAAAACTCGGCGAAGGCCTGCTTCTTTTTCATCCTGCTCAACAACACGAGCTTTTATTTCCACTGATTTCTGAATCAGCAATTCAACCTTTTCAAATGGATCTTCATTTCTGAACAAATCTACAGTTTCCTTATCAAAAGTCATTGCCATTTTGAGCGCTTCAGAAAGTCCGTTAGCAATCTGACGTTTTGGCAAAGTTTTTAGAACATCCACATCAATCAAAACTTTTTTAGGCTGATGGAAGGCTCCAACAATATTTTTTACACCGCCAAAATTAACACCAGTTTTTCCACCAACCGATGAATCTACCTGACTAAGTACAGTAGTTGGAATATTATAGAAATCAACACCACGCATGTAAGCCGAAGCCACAAAACCTGCCAGATCACCAACAACTCCACCTCCTACAGCAACTACACAGTCGCCGCGAGTAAAACTGTTATCCAGCATCAACTGAAGCATATCCTGAACTGTGGCCAAGTTTTTATGATCTTCTCCGCCTTCAATTGTACCGATTACAGCAAATTTACATTTATCTGCCACTGATTTGGCATACTCAGGTGGAACTCCCTTATCTGTAACAACTAGAACCTTACGGTTTAAATTCAATTCTTTATCTGCACGAGCAAGAACTCCCTGCTCAATTACAACGTCATAACTATCTGCACCTAAATTAACATGCACTACCATAACTATTTCCTTACACAGAATATGATCCCAAAACCTTCAGCATCTGGCATTTATCTGACAAATCTTTAATCATTGCCTGACCGTCTGTTGATGAAATCTTTCCTTCTGCTTCAACATAAAAGTAATATTCCCACTGAGAATGTTTCAGAGGACGACTCTTTACATTACGCATGTTGTATCCATGATCACTGATTACATTCAAAGCCTTTACCAGAGAACCAGATTCATTTTTTACAACAAACATCATGATGAATGTACTGTAATCTTCAGAATTGATTGTATTTTCTTTTACCTTTGAGAACACAGCAAAACGAGTTGTATTTGTAGAATTTTCGTTGATTTTTTCTGCAAGTACATCAAGTCCGTACAATTCTGCAGTTTCAACACTGGCAATTGCCGCAACTGATTTATCATTCATATCTGCAACTTGTTTTGCCGCACGAGCTGTATTTGTGGCCGATTTTGTTTCCCAGCCTTTGCCGCGGATGTATGTTGCACACTGGTCCAAAGCCTGAGGATGACTGATTACAGTTTTTATATCATCCATTGTGGCACCTTTTACAGCCAGCAAGTTCTGTGTAACTGGTAAAGAATAAACTCCATTTACGTAAAGGCTTCCAGTAAACATTAAATCAGTTACCTGTCCAACGTCCCCGGCAAAACTGTTTTCAATTGGAAGAACTGCTACATCACATTCACCATTTTCTACAGCTTCATAAGCAGATTGGAAATCCTGATAAGGGATTAAATTACCATCAGGGAAGATTTTTTTTGCGGCAATATTTGCAAAAGCTCCTTCAATTCCACTGTAAGCAATCTTTGCACCTTCAAGAAGCTTATGTTGATATTTCTTGGAAATATCCATTAAATCCTGAATGAACTGAACATAGTATGGCTGCAAATCAATATTTTTTATGTACTGAACACAACGATCAATTACCTGCTGTTCACGAGATGAATCAAAGACCTGCATGCCGTTCTTTTTCTTGTAATTGGCAACCTGTACAACAAGATTCATTCGTTTTTCCCAAAGTTCAGCCATTTTAGAGTCAATTTCGTTGATTCCGGCACGAGCCTGTTCTAGTTCTGTCATAATTTCTCCTAAGAAAACAAAAAAGATGGTACAGTGATGTCAGTCATCGTTGTACCAATTTTATTTGGTACAACGATGACTGACATCACTGTACCAACCTCGGGGTTATCCCACCCCCCCCACAAGGATTTACAAAAAAAAACGGTTCTATCCGATAAAGAATAGAACCGTTCTTCGTTTATATAAAACTCAACACTCTACGCTTTATCTAGCACTTTCCTGCATGTTATAAAAGGAAAAAGCCTCAAAAGAGAAGAATGCAAATGTATTTCTACAAGTATGTTTCATAAATTAAGTCTATATTAATAAATTTTTGTCTGTTTATCAAGTCTACCATGTCATTCCCCGACTTGCCGGGGAAATCTAGATTGACGGATCAAGTCCGCCAATGACATGTAACTTATACTTTAAACTCATCAATCTTTTCAGAAATGTTATTTACTGCAGAAGTCATTTCCTGTGTAAGATTGTTCAAAAGTCCTGTTGTACGTTTTGTTGCTTCTGTTGTTGTAACAATTCTTGCAAAGTTGCTGGACATATTTTCAGAAGACTGTTTCAAACTTGAAATAGCATCAAGAATTTCATTTGTACCACTTTCAATCTGAGCACTAGAAGTCTGTACATCATTTGAAGTGTCATTCATTGCTGTAAGAGCTTCAAGAATCTGTTTAGAACCTTCAGACTGTTCTTCCATAGCCTGTTTAATAGAAATAACCAGTTCAGAAGTATTATTTGTCTTATCAGATACAATTTCAAATGATGCAGAGCTTGAATTTGCACTTTCTACTACTTTTGCAATATTAGATGCAATTTCTTTCAAGTTTTCACCAATGCTCTTAGACTGAGCGGCAGAAGTATCAGCAAGCTTACGAATTTCTTCAGCAACAACTGCGAATCCCTTACCTGCATCACCTGCATGTGCAGATTCAATCATGGCGTTCATAGAAAGCAAGTTTGTCTGAGAAGAAATTTCAGAAATGATACGGTTTGTATCCTGCAAAGAATTACTCTGTGTAAGAATAACCTGAAGCAAATCATTTACAACATTATTCTTAGCAATACCATCATGTGTTGCTTTATTCAATTCATCAAATTCAGCAGCCATTTTTTCTACAGAACTTGATACAGAATTAATATTTCCAATCATCTCTTCAATACTTGCACTAGCCTGTGTAATAGAAGCAGACTGAGAAACAATCAAATTGTTAAGAGATTTAATGTTATTAGAAATATTTGTTACAGCATCACTTGTGTTGTTTACACAACTATCTTCAGCAGAAAGTGTATTCGTAGCATTTTCAATTTCATTTGAAATCTGTTCAATATTTGCCTGTGTTTCTACAAGACTTGATTTTACATTGTTGAATGATGAGTTCAAATCAACGTTTGCAGACCCAATCTGTTTTACAGTTTCATGAACGGTATTTACAAAAGTATTTACAGATTTTTTAACCAATGAAATTTCGTTGTTATGATTAATCTTAAGACGTTTTGTAAGGTCCTTATCACCAGTGTTAAGATTATCAATATTCTTTTTTATATCATTGAATTTACCAATCATGATACGAATGATTATTAATTCACAAATCAAAAGAATTACTGCAACAAGGAAACCACCTGCTAAAGAATTTCTTCTTAAGTCATTTGTAATTTTATCAACTTCGGCTCGTTCGACAGTTGCTACAACCTTCCACTTTTTATTAGCCATCTTACAATCTTTTTCGTGGAATACAAGATGACTTTTCTCTTCCATGTTTAAAACATCATCACCGGCACGAATAGAACCAGCATCATCATAAACAGAAATACGTCCTGTTTTATAGAATGTTTTTGCCAGAATATTGATTGGAGCAAGTTCAAGGAATCCTACTACACCACCAGTTACTTTTTCACCAGTTACATCATCAATAAATTCAAGTTTTGTAAAAAGTGGCATAGTAAATACACCTGTATTTGCCATACGAGGAGATTCCAACCATGTATCCACATTGTTCTGTTTGTGCATTTTATAGTATTCCTTTTCAAGAATACCGGCTTTAGAAGAACCACCTTTTGAGTTGAAAGTTTCAGGACCACCGTCATTAGCATCATGGTTTGTATCCCAGAATACCATTACATAATCAAATCCATTTGGTTTTGGTTTTGTTTTAATGTAACCTTTAATTCCTTCAACATTATCTTCAGCATCTACAACCGAACGCTGATAAACATTCAAAACTTCAATCTGATTATCAAGCCAGTTCTGTGCAAAATCTACAGCCTGATCCAAAACACTATCAATAGATTCGCTGTACAAATTACTTACTGGTTTTTTTGTCATGTAAGTTGTAACAGACAAGAAGATTGTCATAAAAACAAGTATTTCTAAAAAGGCAACAATACCATATTTTAAAAGCAAAGTTTCTTTTCGTTCTTTACCTTTTTTACTTTCTTTATTCTGCATAAAAAATCCTCCAAGTAGATTATCGGACAAGTATATTTAATTATAAAGTGGTATTTGTAATATGTACAATGAATTCGTTCCAATTATTGACTTTTATTGCTATAAGTTTTAATTTATGTAGAAACATATGAGCAAAGGTGTTCATTCGATTTTACGATTTTTGTTTTTTCGTTAAATGGGGTGAGCATCTTTTTTTTTGCCCAAATCACTTTTTAGGAGTCATTTATGGCATTTCTAATTCTTGCCGATGGAAGCATTTTCGAAGGTAAATCCATTGGCGCCAGTGGTTCAACAATTGGTGAAACCGTTTTTACTACTGGTATGACCGGATATCTGGAAACCCTTACGGATCCTAGTTACTTTGGACAAATTGTTACCCAGACATTTCCATTGATTGGTAACTATGGTGTTATTCCAGAAGATTTTGAAAGCAAAAAATGTTGGGTTCGCGGCTACATTGTTCGCGAAATGTGTGACCTTCCTTCCAATTTCCGTTGCAGCGGAGATCTTGATTCCTATCTTAAAAATCAAAATATTGTTGGTATTTGTGGTATTGATACCAGAGCACTTACAAAAAAATTACGAGAAGCAGGTGTTATGAACGGTATGATTGTTAGCAGTGATGTTTGTCCTAAAGTTGATGATGAACTTCTTGCAAAAATCAAGGTATACCGTGTTGAAAAATCAGTAGAAACTGTAAGTACAAACAAATTAGGAATTAGGAATGCGGAATTAGGAATTGATGATGGGTTTATAAAATACAATTCAATTGCTAAGACTTGGCCTGAAACTAATCACAATATTTTTCATTCTGATAAAAAGATTAAAATTGTTCTTTGGGATTTTGGTGCAAAATATAACATTCAACGTGAACTTGAAAAACGTGATGCAGAAGTGATTGTTGTACCATACAGCTACACTGCGGAAGATATTCTAAAACTTAATCCAGACGGGATTATGCTGAGCAATGGTCCTGGAGATCCAGCAGATAACGTTGGTGTAATTGCAGAAATTAAGAAAATGTGTGATGCCGCAAAGGAAGGCAAAGTTGTAATCTTTGGTATTTGTCTTGGTCACCAGATGCTGGCACTTGCTCGTGGAGCAAAAACTTCTAAATTAAAATATGGTCACCGTGGTGGAAATCATCCGGTAAAAGATATGGAAACTGGTCGAGTTTATATTTCCAGCCAGAATCACGGTTATGCTGTAGAAAATGATACTTTGCCTTCTTATGCAAAGCTTGCCTTTACAAACTCCAATGATGGAACTTGTGAAGGTGTAACATATACAGATATTCCAGCTTTTAGTGTTCAATTCCACCCGGAAGCCTGTGGTGGTCCACACGATACAAATTATCTTTTTGATAAATTTGTAAATATGATTGATGTAAGAAAATAGATGATTGTCACACGGATTCGATTTTGCTAACGCAAAATCCATAAAATAAAACATAAGGAGATTTAAATGCCATTACGCAAGGACATTCACAAAGTAATGATTATTGGTTCTGGTCCAATCATCATTGGTCAGGCTGCAGAATTTGACTACGCAGGTAACCAGGCTTGTAAAGCATTAAAACAGCTTGGACTTGAAGTTTGTCTTGTAAACTCAAACCCTGCTACCCTTATGACAGACCATGCAATGGCAGATGAAATCTACCTTGAACCACTTAATGTTGAAACTTTACAGCGAATTATTGAAAAAGAAAAACCAGACAGCTTGCTTTCTACTCTTGGTGGACAGACTGGTCTTACACTTTCAATGGAACTGGCAAAATCTGGATTCCTGGAAAGTCACGGTGTACAGCTGCTTGGTGCCCGTCCTCTTACAATCGACAAGGCAGAAGACCGTCAGATGTTCAAAGATACAATGGAAGCAATTGGCGAACCTTGTATTCCATCTAAAGTTGTAACAACATACGAAGATGCATTAGATTTTGTTACAAATCAAATTGGGTACCCTGCAATCATTCGTCCAGCCTTTACTCTTGGTGGTACTGGCGGTGGTATTGCTTATAACGAAAAGGAATTTGATGAAATTGCCCACAATGGTTTGCACCGTTCACCAATCCATCAGATTCTTGTAGAAAAATGTATTTCTGGCTGGAAAGAAGTTGAATATGAAGTAATGCGGGATTCAAAAGGTAACGTAATTACAGTATGTTCAATGGAAAACTTTGATCCAGTTGGTGTTCACACTGGTGATTCAATCGTTATTGCTCCAACTGTAACTCTGGCAGATAAAGAATATCAGATGCTCCGTTCGGCAGCTTTGAACATTATCTCTGCTTTGGAAATTGAAGGTGGATGTAACTGTCAGTTTGCTTTGAACCCAGAAACTTTTGAATATGCAGTAATTGAAGTAAATCCACGTGTTTCTCGTTCATCTGCTCTTGCTTCTAAAGCTACCGGTTACCCAATTGCAAAAGTTGCCGCTTTAATTGCTGTTGGTTTTACTCTTGATGAAATTCCTAACTTCGTAACAAAGAAAACTGCAGCATGTTTTGAACCAGTTTTAGACTACGTTGTTGTAAAAATGCCTAAGTTCCCATTTGAAAAATTTGTATATGCCAGCCGTAAGCTTGGTACTCAGATGAAAGCCACTGGTGAAGTTATGGCAATCGGACAAAATTTTGAAGAAGCTATTCTGAAAGCTGTACGCGGTTGTGAACTTGGCGTTAGCGATTTGAACTACAAGGTTTTTGCTGCAGAAAACGATGAAAAAATCCGTGAAAGAGTTGGTCAGTGTACAGATCAGCGTATTTTTGCAATTTACCAGGCAATCAAACGTGGCTGCATGACGATTGAAGAAATCCACGAAGTTACAAAAGTTGATGAATGGTTCTTGTGGAAACTTCAGAACATTGCCAATGCAGAAAAAACTAATGAGATGTTAGGCAAAAGAGAGATGCTTTACCCTCCCCGCTCTTTCAAAATGGTAGATACTTGTGCCGGCGAATTTGATGCAGAAACTCCATATTTTTATTCTTGTACAAATGGTGAAAACGAGGCTGAACAGTTCATTAATGAATTGCACTCAGGGGTTTTAGGGGGCGGCAGCCACCTAGGCGAGGGGGTAGCGGAAAACTGCGCAGCAGGTTGCAGCGAGGGGGAGACTTCCCCCGCCTATCAGTTCGATCCTATTTTCCATGGAATGACTTCTGCTAAAACTGATGCTAAAAATTCAAAAGGCACAATCGTTGTTCTTGGTTCCGGTCCAATCCGTATTGGTCAGGGTATTGAGTTCGACTATTCTTCAGTTCAGTGTATCTGGGCATTGAAAAAACTTGGTTACGAAGTTGCAATCATAAACAATAACCCGGAAACAGTTTCTACAGACTTTGATACAGCAGACCGCTTGTACTTTGAACCACTTACTCCAGTTGATGTAATGAACGTTCTTGCAGTTGAAAAACCAATTGGCGTTGTAGTTGCATTCGGTGGTGGAACAGCAATTAAGCTGGCAAATTATCTTCACTCACAGGGCGTAAAAATCCTGGGAACTAGTGCCGATGCCATTGACCTGGCTGAAGACCGGGAACGATTTGACGAACTTTGTGAACGCCTTGAAGTAAACCGTCCAAAAGGTCTTACAGTTCTTACAGAAGTAGAAGCTTTGGAAGCTGCCGCAAAACTTGGCTACCCTGTTTTAATGCGTCCATCTTATGTTTTGGGTGGACAGAATATGATTATTGCCCGCAGTAGTGCTGATATTAAAGAATACATGAAAATCATTCTTGCTCAGAAAATCGAAAATCCAATCTTAATTGATAAATATATGGAAGGAATTGAGTTGGAAATTGACTGTATTTGTGACGGTGAAGATGTTTTGATTCCTGGAATCATGCAGCACGTTGAACGAACTGGTATCCACTCTGGTGACTCAATTGCCGTTTACCCTGCATGGAGCTTTACTCCAGAAATGGAAGAAGAAGTTGTAAAAAAATCTACAGCTATGGCTTTGGCCTTGGGAACAAAGGGGCTTACAAATATTCAGTGGCTTTTCTACAACGGTCAGTTGAATATTATTGAAGCAAACCCTCGTTCCAGCCGTACAGTTCCATACCTTTCAAAAGTTACCGGCGTTCCAATGGTAGAGCTGGCAACCCGTGCTATGCTTGGGGAAAAAGTAAAAGACATGGGCTTTGGAACAGGTCTTTACCGCCACCCAGATTACTTTGCAGTTAAAGTTC
>JAEDFX010000040.1 GCA_016297805.1 Treponema sp.
TTCGACTTCCATAATTTCAGTTTCAACTGCTTCTTCACTCTTAGATGGTAATTCATAAAGTTCCATGGGCTTTTCATTGGATAATTCATCACCTAGATTCGAAGGAACATCCTGCCCATACATTGAGACTGCTAAAACTGTTAACGCAAAGGAAACTATTATTTTTTTCAAATCAATATCCTGTCTTTATTATACACCCTGATGAAATTTTTCAAGAAAATCTTTTCTGTATGCCTCAAATCTATCTTCATTAATTGCAACGCGAATCTCTTTCAGCATTTCATTTAAGAAATAAAGATTATGATAACTTGCAAGAATCGAGCTTAAGATTTCCTGTTCCTTGAACAAGTGTCGTAAATAACTTCGGGAATAAGTACGGCAAACTTTACAGTTACATTCAGGATCAAGAGGTCCAAAATCGTGAGTCCAGCGTTCCTGTTTAATAGAAAGCATGCCTTTTCGGGTAAAATAAGAACCATTGCGGGCATTTCGGGTTGGCAGAACACAGTCAAACATATCAATTCCGGCCTGAACCGCATCAAGAATATATTCTGGAGTTCCAATTCCCATTACATATTTTGGTTTATCCTCTGGCAGATACTGAACAGTGTGATTCAGGAAGTGATTGAATTCTTCCGCTGTTTCTCCAACGCTTAATCCTCCAATTGCAATCCCAGGCAATTCCTGAGAAGCAACAAATTCAGCACTCTTCTGACGCAAATCCTCAAAAAAATTTCCCTGAACAATAGGAAACAACATTCCTTTATACCCCTGTTCTACAGCTTTTTCCCATTCACCCTTTGCCCGTACCAACCAGTCAGAAGTAATTTTCAATGCTTTTTCAGCTTCTTTTCGTTCTACTCCGGCTCCGGTACAAACATCCAGCTGCATCTGAATATCAGAATTAAATTTTACTTGAGTTTGTACTACATTTTCTGGAGTAAACATGTGATAACTTCCATCAATATGACTCTGGAATTTTACTCCCTCAGGATTGATTTTTCTCAACTTTGAAAGTGAAAATACCTGGAACCCGCCGGAATCTGTAAGAAAATTCTTTTTCCACTGAGAAAATCCATGTAAACCACCAGCTTCCTGAATTAAATCTGCACCTGGACGTAAAAATAGATGATATGTATTTGCAAGAATAATTTCAAAATCAATTTCTTCAAGAAAATCCTTAGGCATTGCTTTTACAGTAGCATTTGTACCTACAGGCATAAAAACAGGAGTCTGAACATCTCCATGAGGAAGATGTAAAGTACCAGTACGAGCTTTTCCATCTGTTGATTTGTGCTTAATATCAAATATACTTATAACCATAATTACTCCAAATTAAGTTTTACTATATTTAAGCAAAATAATACTTGCAATTGTGTAGAATATTACAGGGAACCAAGCTCCCATAAACGCAGAAATATATCCATGCTTTGCTAGTACCATTGTAACCATCATTGTTACATAAAACAAAACGGAAGCTGTAATGCAGGAGGCCAGACTTATAAGCAATACATTTTTTCTTGTTTTTCCAGTTAACCCAATAGAAAGGAAAACTACAATAAAAATAATAAATGGAAAAGCAAATTTCTTATAATACTCAGACAACTCTTCATTATAAGGTAATCCGGCCTTTTTAAGATGATCTATATAAATTTTTGCATCCTTTGCAGTAACAGACTGAACATCAACATTAGTTTTGCGGAATATCTCGTAGGATTCAGTCAGCTGGCTTGTAAATTTATCATCAATATCTGTAATAACAATTCCATTTTCCTTTGGCACATATTGAATAGGTGACTGCAGCTTCCAGACCATTTCATCAGCATTCCATTCCGCAATATTTGAATAAATAATTGCCTGAAGATTTTTTTCTTCATCCCTAAAAAGAAAATATACTCTCTGCAAACGTTTACGGGCTTCAATATATCGTTCAGCCTTATAAATGATTGTACCGTTATTTGAAATTACGATTACATCATTATTATTTTCATTTGTAACTTTCTTTAAAAGAATATCCTGCATTGTAGTCTTTTTTTCATAAGTACTTACAACGAATTTATTTTCAAAGGCAAAAAGACCAAAGGTCATTAAAAATGCAACTACAAGAAGAGGAAAAGTAAATCTCAGCAGAGAAACCCCAGAAGCAAACATAGCGACAATCTCATTATTAGCATACATATCACTCAATACATAAGATGTAGAAAACAGGATTGCAACAGGAACCGCATACCATATAGTTTTTGGAACATAATACGCCATAACCATTAAAATATCATGAACAGAACAGTTGTTCTGAAGATAGTTTGCAATGTGCATAAACAAATCTACAAGATTCAATACCATTGCAAAAAACAGCATGGCTCCAAAAAATAGAGGAATTACTTTTTTATACAAATATATAATAAGCTTCATAAGTTCTTGCCTACTTCTTTATTAGCTGAATCAAGAAAAATATTCCAAAAAATCCTACAATAAAATTAGGAACCCAGATACACCAGAAAGCAGGCAATCCGATTTTTTGTACAAAAAGCTGACCCATAATCTGCATTGCCCAGTAAACAACGCAAATAACAAGCCCAAGAAACAATCCTATTGTCTGACCATTATGCTTTCCGAACAAAAATGCAATAGAAAAAGCAAGAAAAGCAAAGAAGATTGAGCCAAAAGGAAGCGCGAATTTTTTGTGGAACTCCATTACCCATAAATTCAATCGCACTTTTAGACTAGGCTCTTTTTTTGATTCCTCACGCATGCCAATAATTACTTTTGTAAGGTCATAGGTTGTCATTTCTCGGGCAGAACGACTTGTTGAACCAAGAATTGTGGAATCGAAGACGTTTAAAATAATTTTTTTTGAATCCATCACATCATAGTTATGACGTTTATCCTTTTTAATAGAAAGAAGCATAGCATCATTCATATCAAGCTGCATTAAAACACCTTCTTCCTTAGCTCCAATTAAAACTGAATCCCCAGCTACAATAATTCTTTCTTCATCATTTTTGGAATCAAACAGAATAATATCTGAAACATTATTTCCCTGAACTTCCCCAATCACCAGGTTTGTATTATCAAGCTTTTTTACACTGTTGGAATCCAATTCAATTGATGGTGTAGAATTCATAATTTCACGCATTAATTTATTGTATTTTACAGTTCCAAGAGGAAGGAGATAATCATTTACAAAGAACGAACCAATGGAAATGGCCATTCCCAGGGCTGCAACAGGTGCAAGAATCCTAAAAAATGAAAAACCGGCAGCACGGAAAATAAGAATTTCGTTACTGCTCATCATTCCACCAAGACTCATAAGAAATCCTACAAGAGTAGCAAAAGGTGCAGACTGAGCAATAATGAATGGAAGACTGTACCACATAATGCGCATAACGTCTTTAAATGGTGCAGATTTTGCCAGTAAATCTTCAACTGTAAGAAGAATCTGATTTACAAAGAAAATCATAAAAAAGAAAAGAAACGCCACCAGAAAATACAAAAATAAATCCTTCAGAAGATATTTTATGAGGATATTATTTTTCAACTCACCCTTCTTCAAAACCTTTGTCTGGAAGTTTTCCAGCAAATCTGAAGTCTTTCTTACAGTTTTTGTATTTGCCAAGACCTTTCCAGAATGACGAAGAGAAATTCTAAATTTTATCCACTTTCTCTGTAAGGGTTCAATAAAAGAGTCAAATTTATACTGTAAGTTTTTGATGAGCTTTTCTATGTTCATTTATACACCAGTAGAACCGAATCCACCAGCTCCACGCTCTGTATCTGAAAGGGAATCTGTAATTTCAAAAGAAGCCTGAGTCACAGGAGCAATTACCATCTGGGCAATTCTATCACCAGAGTTGATGACAAAATCCTTTTCACCAAGATTGATTAAAATCACCTTGATTTCTCCACGATAGTCACTGTCGATTGTGCCAGGTGTATTCAAAACAGTTACGCCATTTTTTGCGGCAAGCCCTGAACGAGGACGAACCTGAACTTCATAGCCTTCAGGAATTTCAAAAAAGAGACCTGTAGGAATCATGGCATATTTGCCAGCAGGAATTGTTACCGGAGCTTCTACCAGGGCACAGATATCAGCACCAGCAGCCCCTGCAGTTTTATATTCTGGAACAACAGCCCCAGGATGAGCGATTACTTTAATGTTGATTTTATTCATAGTTGCATTATAGCAGATTTTAAGGGGAAATTATAGTATGAACCGCAGATACACGCTGATGAACGCGGATAATAAAAAAAAGATTTCACAGATTCACACAGATATTTAAAATGTTTACATTTAATATACATTAGATTATATTGTAAACAACATTATACGGAGGCAAATATGAACACTAAAACTATGACTGTAGCATTTCGAACTTCCCCAGAAATAAAGACAAAGGCTGAAGAACTTTTTAATTCTCTTGGAATGAGTCTATCTTCTGCTATTGATATGTTTCTTCATCAGGCTGTAAAAGAAAACCGTTATCCATGTTCTCTTGATTCAAAAATTGTAGCTGCAAGAATTAATGATATGAGTTCAACCTACCCTGCAGGATTTTTTGATTTGTTCGGTACAGTTCCTGATTTAGAAATGGAAGAACCTGATGAACTGAATTTTAACCTTGATTCAGAACGGGAGCCATTATGAAATATTTTCTTGATACAAATATAATTTCCTACATCATAAAGGGAAAATATCCAAAAATTATGGATCATCTTAAGAAAGTTCCTGCACAATCAATAGTCATTCCTTCCATAGTAAAAGCCGAACTGGAATTTGGAGCCAGAAATTCAGGAAACTACGAAAAAATCATAATTCCATATATGCAGTTTCTCGAACCTTTTGATATTAAAGATTTTGATAATGATTCTGCTTACTTCTACGGCCAGATCCGTCAGGAGCTTACAGAAAAAGGAACACTTGTAGGTCCTAACGATTTATGTATAGCCGCAATCGTCCTTGCAAACAACGGAACACTTATTACTCACAATACAAAAGAATTTTCCCGAATAGAAGATTTACGCATAGAAGATTGGACTGAATAAAAAAAAAACGCAGACAACCAAAAAGTCATCTGCGTTTATGGCAAAGGCCGTCAATTCTAACACCACCGTCAGTTTCTTGTACCTTTGCCTGTAGTATCACTTCGTAAAACTACTTTATTATTTCTTTTCTTCTTCCAAGGCGTCGATATAAGACAAGTTCAAGCGGCCCTGTTTGTCAACTTCAAGAAGCTTTACAGGAATCTGCTGTCCTTCTGAAAGAACGTCTGTTACCTTGCTTACGCGCTGGCGTGAAAGTTTAGAAATGTGGCACAAACCTTCTTTCCCAGGGAGGATTTCAATGAATGCGCCGAATTCCATAATACGTTTAACTGTACCCTGATAGATTGTTCCAACTTCTGGATCTTCAGTAATGCCTTTAACAGCTTTTTTAGCAGCTTCAGCAGCAATACCAGTTTTTCCGTAAATTGTAACTGTACCATCATCATCAGTGTTGATTGTTACACCGTACTGAGTGCACAAAGCTTTTACGTTCTTTCCGCCTGGTCCAATCAAAGCACCAATCTTGTCTACAGGAATCTTCATTGTAAGAATCTGTGGTGCCCGTGGAGAAAGTGGTGCTGGCTTGTCGATACATTCCTTCATTTTTCCCAAAATGTGCATACGACCTGCACGAGCCTGTTCCATAGCTTTCTTCATGATTTCAGTAGTAACACCAGCAATCTTAATATCCATCTGGAAACCAGTAATACCGTCTTCTGTACCTGCTACCTTAAAGTCCATATCACCAAGGTGATCTTCTTCACCAAGGATATCAGAAAGAATTGCATAACGTCCATATGGATTGTCTCCTTCTGGTTCTGTAATAAGGCCCATAGCAATACCAGCTACCATTTTCTTCATTGGTACACCAGCAGCCAACATAGAAAGACAACCACCACAAGTAGAAGCCTGTGAAGAAGAACCGTTAGATTCCATAATTTCAGAAACTACACGAACAGTGTATGGGAATTCTTCGCGGCTTGGAACCATAGCTGCCAATGAACGGCGAGCCAAGTTTCCGTGACCAATTTCACGACGACCTGTTGTTAATTTTCCTGTTTCACCAACTGAGTATGGTGGGAAGTTATAATGAAGGATGAAGTGTTCTGAGCGGTCTCCATCAATATCATCATAAGTCTGTTCATCCATTGCAGTACCAAGAGTACATACTGCCAAAGACTGAGTTTCACCACGTGTAAACAAAGCAGAGCCGTGGGGAGTTGGAAGAACGTTAATTTCACAAGAGATTGGACGGATTTCATCAGTCTTACGACCATCAATACGAACACCTTCATCAATAATTGATTTACGAAGAAGTTTGTACTGAATATCATCCATCAAAGTCATGAACAGTTTAGCCTGAATTGGGTCAGCCAACTGTTCTGCATATTTTTCAGAAACCTGTTTGATTACTTTAGAAATTGCAATACCGCGGTTCTGTTTTCCATCCTGGAAGCAAGCTTCTTTAAGGAGAGGAGTTGCTTCAGCTTCAATTGCTTCAGCATTGTCCAAAGTTACATCAAGTGGGTTCAAAGGAAGCTTTTCTTTTCCAGCTTTCTTTACCAATTCTTCCTGCAAGAGACACATATCAGTAATGAACTTCTGAGCCTTTTCCAAAGCACCAAGCATCAATTCTTCAGAAACTTCGTTAGCACCACCTTCTACCATTGTGAAACCGTCTTTTGTTCCGGCAACAACAATTTCAAGGTCACCCTTTTCAATCTGTTCGAATGTTGGGTTAATAATATATTCGCCGTTCAAATATCCAACGCGACAAGCAGCAACTGGACCGTGGAATGGAATATCAGAAATACATGTAGCAGCTGAAGCAGCGATAACAGCAAGAATATCCTGAGTGTGAACACCATCAGCAGAAACACAAGTTGGAACAATCTGCAATTCATGACCAAATGATGGTTCAAAAAGAGGACGCATTGGACGGTCAATAAGACGAGAAACCAAGATTTCTTTATCCTTTGGACGACCTTCACGTTTTACAAAGCCACCAGGTATTTTACCAGCAGCATAGAATTTTTCATTGTACTCAACAGTAACAGGTACAAAATCCTGACCTTCTGTTACATTTGAAGAAGCACAAATAGTTGCAATAACAGCTGCTCCGCCCCACTGAGCGTAAACACAACCATTAGCCTGTTTACCGATTTTTCCTGTTTCAAGGATGAGTTCGGCATCTCCCAGTTGATAAGTTACTCTTTCGATAGACATATAATTTTTCTCCTACATATTTCACTACATCCGAAATATGCTTTTTATTTTTTAACCGCAGATAAACGCGGATAAACGCAGATAAGATTTGAATAATGAAAAATTAAAAATGAGTACTCAAAATATTTAAGTATTCATTTTTAATTTCTCAATTAATCTATAAATCATCCACGTGAATCTGTGTTCATCAGAGGTTTGTTTAATTCTAATGGAAGAACTCATTTTTTTCAATGAACTTATCTTGCAATATGAACATTTAAATAGCCTGCTTTCTGCAAAACATCTGCCGCCAGCGTACTTTGATATCCTTTTGTGCAGTACAGGATGATTTTCTGCTGTAGATCTGACCCTACTATGTATGGATTCTGAACTATTGTTTTCAGTGGAATATTTTCGCAAAATTCCAACTTTTCATGTATACATTCATGACTGACATCAGCGTTCCACTTTTTGTGTTCTCGCACATCAATCACTCTGGCATTTTCTGGCAGTTCAGAAAGCTTTACAATGCTGATTTCTGCAGCTTTAACAGGCTCTGGCTTCTGGCGTAAGGACTTGTCGTAGATTCGGTCGTCCACCAGCTTTTTCAGTTCTGGGGTAACAATTTCATTTGCCCCGAAAACGCCATCCCTACTTAAAGGAATGATTCCTTTTACATAGCACTGGGCAATATGAATTACGCAGGAATGACATTCATAAATATCCTTAAGAAAACGTGCGGCAGACCAGTCTGTTTCATCTGCCTCCCCCATTTCCAGAAGTTTTTCATGAGTCTGTTGAGCCAGCATTTTCTTTAGCATTTTGCACTTACTCTGATTGTATAGTTATGGTGGGCAGCAAGCTTTTTACATTCAAAAGTTGTAGAAGTCTGCACTGATTTTTCACCTGTCCACAAATCTGTGATTTCAAAGCTGTTACCATATTTTCCAGTAAGTTTTTTGCCAAGGAACTTCTGGATTGTACTCATCTCAATTTTCAAATCAGCAACTTCATTTTCACTAAGGTTGATAAATGAAACAGCAAAATCACCACCAGCAAGAGGCTTTACAAGAATATCTGCACGATCATTATTGGTAATATAAGTTGTATCTGGATTTTCATTTTCCATAGAACTCCAAACACGTTTTGCCTGAACGCCAAGCTTATCCTGATTCAAATCGATTAATGCTTTATTAGCAATTATATTGTAAATTTCATCACCCTTTCTAACACGTCTCAAATCCAGACCAAGCATCAATGGAGAATTCATCATACACCACATAGTCATATGAGTTTTTGCCATTACAGAATCAACGCCGTTCATACCAATTACCAGCATATCAGGATCATTCCAGCCCTTGTTTACTCCCGCAAATTCATCCATTACAACAGCCTTATTGTACTGAGAAGTAATGCTGGCAGTTCCAGGTTCAAACCATCGGCCAATTCCAGGATCTCCGTCCCGACCAACATTGAATGTAATATCGTTCAAAATGCGCCAGCTGTTTCCAAGCTTGTGCCCCCAGTTATGTGGCTGAGTTTTTCCCCATTCACAGATAGAAAGAATGATGTCGTTATCTGGCTTAGCTTTCTGAAGCCCGTAGAACATGGCACCGTAGGCTGCCAGAACATTTTCCTGACGTCGGTGATTCATTAATCGCAAAACATTCTGCCCTTTTTTCAGCTGAATTTTAATTGCTCCGTCATTTACAAAATCATCATAAAAATAGATTTCATTTTTGCCTTCACCAACTGCAACCTGAAGCCATTCACCACAGCCTTCTTCTTTGCCTGCCACATAATCAACAAAAAGCTTTGCTTCCATATCAGAAGGAGCTTCTATTGTAAAATGCAGTTCTCCAAACAAATCTCCAACTGGAGTTGTACCTGTATTTGTTCCGTCAAAAGTCCCGATTTTTGTAACAGCAATGTCTGTCTTTTCAGCACGTTTTCCTGCCAGCACACCATCTTTTACAGCATCAAAAGTCAGATTAATCCCCTCACCTTCAATGCGCACACCTTTTACAGCAGGTGCATAAGAATATCGGGCATTTTCTGGATTAGAGAATGTAGCGTTGTCCCACAAATAGTAACAGTTATCTACCTTTAGAAAATCAATATCCCATTCAGCATAGCTTTCGGCATCTTTATCTTCAAAACCACAGGTTCCTACTGCACTGCCGGCACAAAGATTTGTACCAATATCGTTGTACATACCAAACTTAAGATTTTTACTGTGAATATAATTTGCCAGGGCCTTAAATCCTGATGGAAATTTTACAGGCTCATTGGAAAGCCGGCCGTCCACACGTTCTGGAAGATAACACCCGTCATCAAGAACCACATATTTATAGCCCAGCTTATCAAGACCAAGTTCTACAATTTTATCAGCCATGATTTTTGTAAGCTGTTCATTATTGCCAGTACCAAAAGCATTCCAGCTGTTCCAGCCCATTATTGGAAGTCGGCCATTTTTCTTTTCTGGAAAAGTTGTTCCATCAGTAAAAGATGCATGACGGAATTCATAAGTAAGATTTTCTTCCGGATGTTCACGGGATGTGTGTGGTGATGATTTTGTGTACATATATTTTCCTCTAATTTTTGTCACGGATTTTACGGATAAATCAGATTTTGAATCCGTGTTTATCCGTGCCATCCGTGACTAATTTTTATTCCCATTTATCTGCTATGCGGTTAATTCTATATATTTAATTTAAAATAAAAAAACTGTTTTCAAATGAATGAAAACAGTTTTTCGATTTAAGTACAATCGGTAAAAAACTTGAACTACTTGCGCAATCCCAATTCTTTGATGAATGCACGGTAACCTTCAAGGTCTGTGCGTTCAAAGTACTTAAGCATCTTACGACGCTGACCAACTACTTTAAGAAGAGCACGTTTTCCAGAAGCATCTTTTGGGAATGCTTTTGAGTGTTCTGTAAGCTGCTGTACACGCTGTGTAAGCAAAGCGATCTGAACTTTTACAGATCCTGTGTCAGTGTCATTTGCGCCGTACTTTTTAATTGTAGCGGCTGTAGCTTCTTTTGTAAGTGCCATAATGGAACCCCTAAAAATAATTATATTTCCAGCCAGGCCGGAAAGTCTGTATAAGCGAAAACTTTGCAGGTCAGTCTCCGGGTTTATGAAGCTCAAAGCTTCGGAGAAAAATCACAAAGTGTTCGTATGAACAGATTGAATTCATAATAATAAAAGAAATAGAATTAATCAACTACAGAAGAAAACTGCTTTATCTTCTTGGATGCTTAAAATAATCATCACCATGTTTCTTGTCCTCCACAGTCCGGTTATCAATAACAAGATCTACATTGTGAGCCACAGTAGGTCAATAATATTTTCTTCTTCTACAGATTTTCCCTGCATCATGCCATAAAGAATGTGTTAAGACTGCAATACTTTTCATAATTTAGAGTTATACCACAGTTTTGATTATTTACCACGATTCTTTAGCAAATCACTCAATTGAGAAAGAATGATAGCGGCAAACATTACAACACAGCCAATAATTTCCCGGCCAGTTAATGTTTCGTGCAAAATAATGGCAGCAGACAATACTGCAAATACGGACTCCATACACATAAGCAGACTGGCAATTGTAGCCTCACAATATTTCTGTCCGATAATCTGCAGAGTATATGCAACTCCACAACTCATAATTCCTGAATATAAAATAGGAACTGCCGCAGCCTTAATTAATCTCCATTCAGGTTTCTCAAAAATAAACATAAGAATCAATGAGATAATTCCAGCTGTAAAAAACTGAGCACAGGAAAGCTTTACCCCATCACAATAAGGAGAAAACTTTTCTATAAGAAGAATCTGGAAACAGAAAAACAAAGCACAAATGAAAGAAAGAATATCGCCTTTATTCAAATCGCCAAAACCACTTCCTGATTCAAAGCTTAAAAAATAAAGACCTATAAAGCCCATAAGGACACAAACCCATGTAAGAGCAGGAACTTTTTTATGAATGAATAAACCTACAATTGGAACAAAGAACATATACATTGCAGTAATGAATGCAATTTTTCCTGCCGTTGAATAGTAAAATGCGAACTGCTGGAAGTTTGTTGCAGCACAAAGAAAAATACCAAGTATAATTCCATATCTGATTGCTTTTTTTGTCTGAACCTTACGTTCTGCCAGCTGCTGTTCATTCATCTCTTTTGCAGTCATCTTATCTTTTACAAAAATAAACGGAAGCAAAACAAAAGCTCCCAGCAGAGTGCGAACTCCCTGAAAAGTAAAAGCATCTACATCTTCCATACCAACACTCTGTGCTACAAAGGATGTACCCCAGATGAATGCTGTCATCAATAAAATAATTACACCTTTTAATTGTGTTTTCTGCTGCATAAATATTATCCTCAAATGTTTTGTCACGGATTATACGGATACTACGGATTAAAAGTAATATCAGTATCATCTGTGACAAACTGTTTACTTAAAATAAAATACTCTTTGATGTAATATCAAATTTTATAATTTTTCCATCAATTTCAACTCTAACAGCTTCTCCAGCTTCATTCTTGCAATGGTAAATTCCATCTGGCGGAAGCACCTGAAGAACTGATTTTCTATCAATCATGCCATCATAAACTTCGGCTTCAGTAAAATCAAGTTCATAGTTCCGTTCCAGTAATTCTTCCACAGTTGCAAGAAAACCTTTTTTTATCATCATTCTGATGTAAGAGGAACTTATTCTTTCTTCTTCGTCTGTACCAGGCTTATAATAAACCGGAGAAACAAAAAATGCCTTTATATTGTTCTGCTGACAAAAATATTTTAAAGCCTGAGTATCTGTAGCACCCTTATATCCACAACGGAAATCAACACCTTCAGAAATCAGGCTCATATTGCACTGTCTAACCAGAAGTTCAAAAAACTCAGTACCTGAACGGCCTGCAAAATCCTCATCAAAATCAACAAGTATTACAAATGCTACGCCCAGTCTTTCAAAAAGATTAAGTCGCTGCTGCAAGGTAGAAACATCTCCTGCATAATCAACAGAATGCTTGATGCTTGGCAAAGGTCTGGTAAAAGTAACAATTCCCGGAAGAAGCTGATTTTTACTGCACTGATTTACAAGAGTCTTAACCAGAACCCTATGTCCCTTATGCAGACCGTCAAAGCTTCCTACAGAAATACCGCACCCTTGTGCAAAAAAAGCCTTCATTGCATCATTCTGAGGTGAATCTAAAATATCTTTCCAATTAAAGATTTTCATTATCTACAATATACATTAATTGCGTACAAGGGTCAAAATCATTATAATTTAATCATTATGGCAAAAATTCAGATGAAAAATGCTATCGCTGAGCTCGATGGCGACGAAATGACTCGTGTTTTATGGCAGGTAATTAAGGATGAACTCCTTACACCTTTTGTTGATTTGAAAACAGAATATTACGATTTGGGATTGAAAGCCCGTGATGATTCTGATGACAAAATTACTTACGAAGCAGCCGCTGCAATCAAACGTCTTGGCGTTGGTGTAAAATGTGCAACAATCACTTCTAACGCAGCCCGCATGAAGGAATACAACCTTAAACAACTGACACCTTCTCCAAACGGAATTCTTCGTGGTGAATTGGACGGAACTATTTTCCGCGCACCTATTTTTGTTAACAATATTGCCTGCAATGTAAAATCATGGGAAAAGCCAATTGTTCTTGGTCGTCATGGTTATGGTGATGTTTACAAGAACTGCGAAATTAAAACTCCATGTGCCGGAACTGCTGAACTGGTATTTACTGGCGAAGATGGTACAGAAATCCGCAAGACTATTCAGGTAATGAAGGGTCCTGGAATTATTCAAGGAATCCACAATCTTGATAAATCAATTGAAAGCTTTGCTCACTGCTGTTTCAAATATGCTTTGGATCAGAAAATCAGTGTTTGGCTTGGTACAAAAGATACAATTTCTAAAACATACGACGGAAACTTCAAGGAAATCTTCCAGAAGGTATTTGATGAAAACTACAAAGCTCAGTTCGAAGCTGCAGGAATTGAATATTTCTACACTTTGATTGATGATGCAGTTGCCCGCGTTATGAAGTCTAAGGGGGGATTCCTCTGGGCTTGTAAAAACTACGATGGTGACGTTATGTCTGACATGATTGCATCAGCTTGTGGTTCACTTGCTATGATGACATCTGTACTTGTTTCTCCAAACGGTGAATTTGAATACGAAGCAAGCCACGGAACTGTTCAGAAGCACTACTACCGCTATCTTAAAGGTGAAAAAACTTCCACAAACCCTGTAGCTACAATTTTTGCCTGGACAGGAGCTCTTGCAAAACGTGGTGAATTAGACGGAACTGCAGACTTAGTTGACTTTGCAAAGAAACTTGAAAAAGCAACACTTTCTACAATCGAAGAAGGTTATATGACTGGCGACCTGGCAGCATTAGCAAATCCTCCAGCTAAAAAGATTTTAAACAGCTGGGAATTCATTGCTGCTATTAAAGAAAGACTGGAAAAAGCTTTGTAATTTCTGATTTATCTAAAAAAAAATCCTTCGATTCAAGTCTCAGTACCATTTGGTTCCTGAGCTTGTCGAAGGATTTTTTATTTAACCTATCTTCGTTTCAAAGTATACATAAACTCGCACAGCTGTGCAGAACGTTCTCCATTCTTTCCACTAATCGTAAAGGTCAGGGCTGAACAATCTTTTTCAAGGTGACGAACCTTTTCACTCTTTTTATAAGCTTCTTCCGGAATCTGAAGTGTAATCTTATTAAAGCCCTTCAAATCCTTACAATCAATCACAGCATCATAAAGAACACAGTCTCCTGCCTTAATCACAATTGTTTTCCCATTATCTGCAGGATCAAACATTACCAGTAAATCTGTTCCCTTTTCATCAACAATCATACGGTAAGAGAAGCTTCCTCCCTCTTTTGCCCAGCGGCTGGTTCCGTGATAGGTCTGTCCGGCAGAACCGTTTCCATATTCAGTCATTTTGTGCAAATCATCATTTTCATACTGACCATAACCTGGCTGAACTGTATCCAGTTTTTTTGCATTGATGTAAGCCTGACTTGTTTTATCTTCCATAATCAACTTTGCTGATTCTTCATCAACAAATCTAAAATACAGGCCGTACCGCTGCTGGCACTGCAAATAATGAGGAATATAAATCAGCTTTGAATCAGTTCCCTTAAGTTCAAACTCCAGTTTTTCACCATTGCGAACAAGATATTCATTTATGTTTTCAATAAACATTTCTGCACTCATGGCTTTTACAGCAACAATATCTGTTTGAGAAGGCACATATTCTGCCTGAATAAGAGAATTTTCTGGAACTGTAACATTTACTCCGTTGATTGCAGTTTTTTTGTCAGCATCGCCAAGCAAAGCGCTCAGAACAATTGGTCCATATTTAAAGGCATAGGCATTTTTGCAGTCAGGAAGATTGTAAGCGGTAATCTTCATAGGAATTGTGATTTTAATTTCTGTGTTTTCATCAAATGTACCTTCAACAATTGCATAGCCATCAGCTTCTTTCCAATTATAAGGCTGATTGTTTACTGAAATTGAAACCTTTCCCGCTGCCCACTGAGGAATCCGCAAAGCTAGTTTTCCCTCAAATGCCCCCTTGAATGTAAGGCAAGAAAAATCTTTCTGAGGAATTTCTGATGTCTGAATCACAGTAACGCCCTTTTCCTGCCAGTTCAGTTCAGAAGAAATATACTGATTTACAAAAAGTTCTGTCCCTTTTGTAAAATAAAAGCTTTCCCCAAGTTTAGAAAAATTTTCCATTCCAGTTCCAGTACAGCACCAGAAATGTTCAAAAGGCTTGTTGTAAACCTTAAAATATCCACTGCCCATTGGCTGAAAATAAGTTGTCATACCAGTTTCAGGATTCTGAGAAGCAAGAATTGAGTTCCGGAAGGTATGCTCGTACCAGTCTGCATAAACCTTGTCCCCTGTAATCTGATAAAGAAGTTTTGTAAGCTTGAGCATGTTGTAGGAATTACAGGTTTCGCAGTTACAGTTTGAAAGCTTTGAATAAAGATTGTTGTCTTCACCAAAATGTTCCCAGATACTGTTTCCTCCAGTTACATAAGTGTGAGCTGTGGTTACCAGATTCCAGAAATTTGCGGCATATTCAAAAAAGGCTTTTTCGCCGGTTACCACATAACGGTTCAAGGCACCAATAAATTTTGGAATATTGGTGTTGGCATGTTTTCCTTTTAAGGCATCATCTCCGATTTTTGCACTGCTGATTTTTTTGAATAAATCTTCATCATCAAAGGCTTTTGCACAGACCAGAGCTTTTTCGTTTCCAGAAATCTTGTAATAGCTGTAAAGACAATCATTCATTCCCCCATATTCAATACCTAGAACTGTGCAGTGGGTAGCTTCATCCCATTTTGTAACACGATTGTAAATCCAGTTTGTAAGGTCTTCCAAAATTGTTAAAGTCTGATTTTTAAATACAGATAGTTCTGCTACACTCAACAAACCTTCTATAATTTTGTGCATTGTGTACCAGGGAACCCAGGCCTGGGTGATAATATTTGTTTTACCTTCTTCCACATTATCAAACTGGGCTTCTATGTTGTTTTTATCTGCAAGTGTGGCACAAAAAATAAAACCAGTTCCTATTGCTTTCTGGCATTCTTCAAAACCATCCAGAAGTGAAGATAAAATCTCTGTAAGCTTTTTCTTGTTTTCAGGCGAGCAGTTTGGAGTCTTAATTGCATTTGCACAGGCAACAATATAATGACCTACACAGTGACCGCCAATCAGCATGTTTTCCCAGCATGGATAACGCACAGCACCCTTTGTATCCAGCCCCGCAGTTTCCCTAAAGCCAGCAAGCAGGCGGTCTACATCAAAGCTCACCAGATATTCCACCTCTTTTTCAAAAGCATTTGCACAATAAGAATCTGTAAGAGTTACAGCCGAAAGCGAAAAATCATTCATAATAAAATCAGTCATTTTTGAACCTCTGAATCATTGTAAATCTCAATTGTTATAAAATAAATGCCTGTAAGTTTGATTAGGTGTGATTTTGTTAGATTTTACAAATCAATTTATGTTATAATTACATATATGGAATTCAAACTTACTAACCACATTACATATCATATGTCTGGAAAATTTATTGCAGATTCTGATCAGTGGACTCATTACACCAGAAGTCTTACTGATTATGAACTTATGGTTGTAACAAACGGTACTTTATTTATTGAGGATGAAAAACAACGCTATACAGTTAATGAAGGTGAATATTTATTAATGTCCCCATGTAAAATACAGAAGGGCTTCAAAAATTCCAGATGTAGTTTTTACTGGCTTCATGTTTGGCATAACAATACAGAATCTGGGACTGCAAATATATCAATTCCAGTTCAATCAAAGCTTCAAAATCTGGAACGAATCATTATTTTATTAAAACAACTGCAGGACTCAGACAAACGTTATCATAATGAAAAACTAAACTCTATATTAGCCCAGGCTATTTTTGCAGAAATAGAACAGCAGGTCTCTTTCAATACCCACGAACCTTCAATCTATTCTCAGGATCATCTTCTTGAAGAGATAAAAGAATATGTAAAATGGCATTTACAGGAAAATATAAAAGTCTGGCAGATTGCCCGTTATTTTGGTTACAATGAAAAATATCTTACTACACTATTCCACTCCACAACAGGAACTGCATTAAAACAATATATTCTTCAATCAAAAATGGAACAGGCAAAAATCCAGCTAACAGATAAGACAACCCAGATTGCACAAATTGCCTATAATCTGGGATTTGAAGATTCCCACAACTTCTCCAATGCCTTCAAAAAACTAACAGGACTTTCGCCAAAAGCCTACAGAGAAAACTATGGAAAAGAAAAAATCAATCGGGAAAAATAAAAAAAACGCAGACATTCTGTTAGATATCTGCGTTTATCAGCGTCCATATGCTGTTACTTATTTATGACAAATCTTAGTCTGACATTCCTTGTAGATTGCAGAAGTCTGAGCAACAACATCATCTGGAATAGATTTGATATTAGGATCGCCAGCCAGATTGTTAGCCTTAAGCCAGTCGCGAACGAACTGTTTGTCGTAAGAAGCAGGACTTCCGCCAACTTCATATTTAGACAAATCCCAGAAACGTGAGCTGTCTGGAGTAAGAACTTCATCAGCAAGAACTAATTCGCCGTTTTCATCCAAACCGAATTCGAATTTTGTATCAGCAATGATGATTCCGTTCTTATAAGCGTGATCATAACATTTCTTGTAGATTGCCAAAGCGGTCTTTTCGATTTTTGTTCCAAGTTCTTCACCAAGATCATCTTTCATGTACTGTAAAGTAACGTTGATATCGTGACCTTCAGCGGCTTTTGTAGATGGAGTTACAATTGGTTCAGCAAGCTTTTCAGCCTGTTTGTATTCCTTATCAAATTTGTGACCAAGGAAAGGTTCACCTTTTTTATAAGCTTCGTACATAGAACCGAACATATAACCACGAACGATAACTTCGTAAGGAATCATCTTAAGTTTTTTACAAAGAATAGTACGGCCTTCAAATTCAGGCTTCTGGAATTCAGCAGGCATATCCTTCAAATCACTGGAAATCATGTGGTTCTTACAAATGTCACCAGTATAGTCAAACCAGAAATTAGCCAATGCATTCAAAACCTTACCCTTGTCTGTAATCATAGTTGGCAGGATAACATCAAATGCACTGATGCGGTCTGTAGTAACAATAACCATGCGTCCGTCTTCCAAGTCATAAACTTCACGAACTTTACCAGAAATAATTTTCTTCATATATACTCCATTGAGGTTTCCCTCTTTTATAATAAACCATTAAATTCCAGTCCGAATCTGGAACACAGCACATTATACTCTTTTTCATCATTTTTGTCAGAGAATCCGGTAACAAAAAGCTTTGATTTTAAGGAGGGAGAAGCGATGTTTTGTTTTCCGTTATCATTGAATCGGAAACAAAACTCGTTAGCGAAGCGTTCCTCTCCCTGCGCTCCAGCTGAAGCAGTTTCCGCTACCCTCACTGCGGGGACACCCCGCAACGCCCCGTACAAATCTATTGCCCTATTCACAACACCATCCACCGAATCAACAACAGTAATATCGGAGCTGCACACCTTCTGCATTTCCTTTTTAAGGTTCAGAAAATGAGTACATCCTAAAATAATAACATCGCACCCCTGCTCCGAAAAATAATCAACAGCAGGCTTACAGGCTGCCTCCCTCTCGGATTCAGTGGCAGTAAAGGATTCATGCTCAATAAATGAAATTAAATCTGGATCACCCCGCAAAACCATTTTACAGTCAGCCGCAAAATGATTTTTCAGATCCATGTTATAAGGATTTTGAACAGTAGCATGAGTTGCCAGCAAACCAATCACTCTTTTTTTAGAAACAGAAGCCGCAAGCTTAATGGCAGGAACAGTCCCAACGAACTGCGTTTCAGGATAAACCTCCCGCAGAACATTAAGGGCATTAACACTCATAGTGTTGCAGGCAATTACAATAATTTTTGGATCAAATCTCTGGATAATTTTTTTTACAAGCTCAATCACACATTGAACAATCTGCTCATGAGACTTTTCGCCATAAGGAAAATTGGCAGTATCTCCAACATAAACACAGCTGGCCTTTGGAAAAATATCCAGCATATGCAAAAGATAAGGAATACCGCCTGTACCAGAATCCAGAAAAGCAAAATCTACCATTAATTAGTCTCCAAAAAGCGCATTAAAGGCATTTTTTGCAGCAGCAGCTTTATCATCACCAGAAGAAGCAGAAATATCAGTTTTTACCATAAAAAAATCACAAAAATTAGCCCGTTCCTTATCAGTTACAGGAGAATCAACACTTTCCTTACAGTCATAATGATTACCTGGTGCATAAAACTTACAAGCCTTACAACAATGCAAATCAGCAGAACACAAAGGACATTCAGAAGTTCTATAAACACCCTCAATAACAATTTCTTTCTTACATTTCCAGCAAATCATGGAATTATTTTACTTCTTTTCAATATAATTCACAACTCATGTTTTCCAAATTCAAAAATGTTACACAATATCAAAATTTAAAAGTTAATACA
>JAEDFX010000148.1 GCA_016297805.1 Treponema sp.
AATCCAAAGGTACTTCATGTTGTTGATATTTCTGAAAACAACATGGTTGAACTTGTTCGAGATATCCGTTCTTCTGTAGGTTACGGAGACGGTGAATTTGCAACATTTGCTTTGGACTGTGGCAGTGATATATTCAAAGCTTTTATGAAACAGCAGACTGCTAGAATCGGTGGATATGATTATGTATTCAATACTTCTGCATTAAAGCATGTTCGTTCTGAAAAAGATCCTTATACATTGATGCGTATGATTGATACAAACATCTTCAATACGGATGAAACTATGAAGATGGCTAAGGAAGCTGGTGCAAAGAAATATTTTTGTGTATCAACAGATAAAGCTGCAAATCCTGTAAATATGATGGGTGCTTCAAAACGAATCATGGAGTTCTACTTGAATCGTCGCTCTCTTGAAATGCCTGTTTCTACAGCTCGTTTTGCCAATGTTGCTTTCAGTGATGGAAGTTTGCTTTATGGTTTTAACCGTCGTATTGATAAAGGTCAGCCTCTTTCAGCTCCAAATGATGTACGTCGTTATTTCGTAACACCAAAAGAAGCCGGAGAACTTTGTTTGATGAGCTGTCTTCTAGGTGAAAACAGGGACTTGTTCTTCCCAAAATTGGATCATGATTTAAACCTCATTACTTTCTCTAGTATTGCTGAAAAATATCTTATGAATCTTGGCTATGAACCAGTTCAGTGTGCAACAGAAGATGAAGCTCGTGCAAGAGTTGGAGAACTTAAAGCTCAGCATAAGTATCCTGTTTATTTCTTCAAAAGTGATACAACAGGGGAAAAAGATTTTGAAGAGTTCTTTACTGCAAATGAAACTATTGATATGAATCGTTTTGAAACTCTCGGTGTTATCAAGAACGAAGTATCTTATGATGAAAAATTATTGCAGCATTTTACAAATACAATTGATGCAATGAAAAATAAAGGTGAATGGACTCGTGGTGAATTGATTGATTTGTTCAACGAGATGATTCCAAATTTTAATCATAAAGAAACTGGTAAGTTCCTTGATGGAAGAATGTAAGTATGAAAGTATTAGTAATAGGTGGTGCAGGTTACATAGGTAGTCATGTAGTAAAAGAATTGATGTCAAAAGGTCATAAAATAACTGTTTTTGACAATCTTTCTACTGGATTGATGCAGAATCTCTTTAAGGAAAATGATTTCATTGCTGGTGATATAATGCATAAGGATGATTTGGAAAAAGCTTTTTCTCGAGGTTTTGATGCATTTATACATCTTGCTGCTTGGAAAGCAGTTGGGGAATCGATGGAATTCCCTGAAAAGTATTCTGAAAATAATATTACAGGAACCTTGAATATATTAAATGCTGCTGTTTCTCATAATTGTAAGAACATGGTCTTTTCTTCTACAGCAGCTGTTTATGGTTCTCCAAAATATTTACCTGTCGATGAAAATCATCCTACAAATCCTGAAAACTATTATGGCTTTACTAAACTTGAAATTGAAAGATTTATGGCATGGTATAGCCAGTTGAAAGAATTGAATTACGCTGCCTTAAGATATTTCAATGCTGCAGGTTATGATCCTGACGGTGTTTTATTTGGACTTGAAAAAAATCCAAGCAATCTTCTTCCTGTTATTATGGAAACAGCTTGTGGTATTCGTAAAGGAATGAAAGTTTTTGGTAGTGATTGGGATACAAGAGATGGTACATGTATTCGTGATTATATTCATGTTACAGATTTAGCTAGAGCCCATGCTATGGCTTTGGATTATATTTCAAGTAAAAATGAAAGCATCACTTTGAATCTTGGTACTGGTAATGGGATTACAGTTACTGAAATGCTTGAATCAGCTAAACGAATTACAGGAAAAGATATTAATGCTGAATATGTAGGACGTCGAGCTGGAGATCCAGCTGTTGTGACAGCAACTAGTGATAAAGCAAAAATAATACTTGGTTGGGAAGCAAAATATAGTGATGTCGATACTTTGATTAATACAACTTGGGAAGCTTATAAAAAATACAATTATAAGAAATAGATGAAAGGGGGCTTTTTATGAAAGGTATTATTTTAGCAGGGGGATCTGGTACACGGTTATATCCTATTACAAAAGCAGTTAGTAAGCAAATTTTGCCATTATATGATAAGCCAATGATTTATTATCCATTGAGTTGTCTTATGCTTGCTGGAATTCGTGAAATTCTGATTATTTCAACCCCTCGTGATATTTCATGCTTCAAGGAACTTTTCGGTGACGGTTCTTGGCTTGGAATGAAATTTGAATATGCAATTCAGGATAAACCTCGCGGACTTGCTGATGCTTTTATTGTTGGTAAAAACTTTATCGGTAATGATGACGTAGCTCTGGTTCTTGGAGATAATATCTTTTATGGACAGAGTTTTACTACAACCCTTAAAGCAGCTGCAAGAAAGATTGCTGAACAGAAGGGTGCCGTAATCTTTGGTTACTATGTTGCAGATCCTACAGCCTATGGTGTTGTTGAATTTGATAAGGATGGCAACGCTCTTGGTATTGAAGAAAAACCTGCAAATCCTAAATCAAACTATGCTGTTCCAGGTCTGTATTTCTATGATAATTCTGTTGTAGAGATTGCAGCCAACGTTAAGCCTTCTGCCCGCGGTGAAATTGAAATCACTGCTGTAAACAATGAATACCTTGCACGCAAGCAGCTTAAGGTTGAACTTCTTGGACGTGGTATGGCATGGCTTGATACTGGAACTTATGAAGGCCTTCAGGAAGCCGGAAATTTCGTTGCTACCATCCAGAAGCGCCAGGGATTCTATGTAGCATGTCTTGAAGAAATCAGCTACAAGAACGGATGGATTACAAAGGACCAGCTCCTTGAAATGGCAAAAAGCTATAAGACAGAGTATGGCCGTTATCTTGAGTTTATTGCAAATATGTAACTCAATTGCGAGGCGCAAAAGCGCCTCGCAATTGATAATAATTTATAAGCATGTTATATTTAATTTGAAAATATTAGGAGGTACATTATGGATTTAAAGACTAATGTTGTATTTAGTGGACCTAATGCTAAATTGGTATATGATTTATTGATGACTCCTAAATCTGAAAAATCTTCTTCCGAGAAAAAAAGAAAAGATAGATCAGACTTGTTTTTGAAGTCCCTAAATAAGTCAAAATAATGTCATTCGATTGTTCCACTGAAATGGAATGCGGCAATTTTAGATGTGTTCCTTTGTCTAGCAATACCCATAGAGTTCATTTGTTTCGTTTTGAAGTTTTAGAAGTTCTTGACGAATATGGAGTTTCTAAAACTCCTAAAGGATTGCAGAACTCAATTAATAATAGAATTGCCGAGATGGATTCAAGAAATTTGTTGAAAACATATCTTGTATATGCAAAGCATTATAATTCCGATTTGAACAAGGATATTGAAGAATTGGCTTTTGTTTTCTGCTTACGATGTAGTTCAATGAATTTTACTGAACGCAATAGTTCCATTTCAATGAATGAGATAATCCCCGCAGTGGAATTGGTATATTTTGCAGCAGAAAAGAACTATAGGGAAAAACATCCTTCCACAAAGGGACTTGGATTATTTGTTTATGATAACTTTTTGACTCCCATTGTCCAGCAGATTGCAAAATTAGTTGGCTGTAAGAATCTTTACTTATTTGCAATTAATGATAAAACTCTTGTTGATTATTATTGCGATAAACTTATGTTTGAATCCTTACCAGAAGAGTTGGAGGATGCTGTCGTAAATAATTTGGTTACAGAAGATAATGAGAAATGTAAATTCTTGTATCAGCAGATTGAATATATGTAAGGAGAATGGTGGTTTCGGCAGGCTCAACCACCGCATTGTATTATGGCATTTGAGTTTAAGAAATGTGATATTGAAGGATTGTACGAAATCCAGCCAAAAATTTTTGGTGACAACCGCGGTTATTTTTTGGAAACATATAGTGAAAAGGATTTTTTTGAAGCAGGGCTTACAATGAAATTTGTTCAGGATAATCAGTCTAAGTCTTCAAAGTATGTTCTTCGTGGTTTGCATTTTCAGACTAAGCATCCACAGGGAAAGCTTGTGCGTGCCCTTGAAGGAAAGGTTTACGACGTTGCAGTTGATCTTCGTGCCGGCAGTGCAACATTCGGTAAGTATTACGGTGTTGTGCTTGATTCAGAAAAGCAGAACATGTTTTATATTCCGGAAGGCTTTGCTCATGGATTCTGTGTCCTTACAGAAACAGCAACTTTTGCTTACAAGTGTACTGATTTCTATCATCCTGAAGATGAAGGCGGACTAATGTGGAACGATCCTGCAATTGGAATTGACTGGGAAGTCGTTCTTCCTGGCATTACACAGAATGCCAATCTTTCTGAAAAGGATAAAAAACATGCTCCATTCAGTATGGATAAAAAATACTTTGATATGAACGCTAAATGGATTGGAGAATAATTATGGGAAACAGAAAACTTAAGAATATTTTGGT
>JAEDFX010000003.1 GCA_016297805.1 Treponema sp.
TGTTTATTGTGTAATTCCAGTTCTGTTGATTAGTTTAACAGCTTTGAAGAAAATAGCTTTATAAAATATTTTTTTATGCTATTTAACTAGCATCTTAGTCATCCAAATGACCAGCAGAACGACGCAGGCTTTCGCCTGCTTACCTAGTTTTGCTTACGCAAAACTAGCGATTAGTCATCTAAGTGACCAGCAGAACGACGCAGGCTTTCGCCTGCTACCTAGTTTTGCTTACGCAAAACTAGCGATTTAATTAGTCATCCAAGTGACCAGCCGAACCTAATACTTCAATATTTTTTCTTGAATACATTTTAACGAGTTCGTCACGAGCTGGTTTGAGGTACTGACGTGGGTCGAAGTCACCTGGGTTTTCTGCCAAGTGTTTGCGAACTGCAGCTGTCATAGCAAGACGTCCAT
Source organism: Treponema sp. (assembly GCA_016297805.1). Taxonomy (GTDB): domain Bacteria; phylum Spirochaetota; class Spirochaetia; order Treponematales; family Treponemataceae; genus Treponema_D. The sequence continues at coordinate 415 of JAEDFX010000003.1, forward strand.
CAGAGTCGATGTTAATCTTACATACGGCAAGTTTAGCTGCCTTGCGGAGCTGTTCTTCTGGAATACCAACTGAATCAGGGATAGATCCGCCGTATTTTTCGATTTCTTTTACATATTCCTGTGGAACTGAAGAAGATCCGTGGAGTACGATTGGGAAATCACCAAGTTTTTCAGAGATTTTTTCAAGAATGTTGAAAGCTAATGGAGGTGGGTTCAATACACCGTCAGGTCCACGAGTACACTGTTCTGGAGTGAATTTACAACGTCCGTGTGATGTACCAATAGAGATTGCCAAAGAGTCACAACCTGTTCTTGTTACGAAGTCTACAACTTCTTCTGGTTTTGTATATTTAGATTCTTCAGCAGCAACTTCATCTTCAACACCACCAAGTACACCAAGTTCAGCTTCTACTGTAACGTCGTGTGCATGAGCATATTCAACTACCTGTTTTGTTACTTTGATATTTTCTTCGTATGGAAGAGCTGAACCGTCAAACATAACTGAAGAGAAACCACTGTCGATACAGTCTTTACATACTTCGAAAGATGGACCGTGATCCAAGTGAAGAACGATCTGTGGTTTTGCACAACCAAGTTCTTTTGCGTATTCTACAGCACCCTGAGCCATGTAGCGGAGGAGAGTAGCGTTAGCATAAGCACGAGCTCCTTTAGAAACCTGAAGGATAACTGGTGATTTTGTTTCAACTGCAGCCTGAACGATAGCCTGCATCTGTTCCATGTTATTGAAGTTATATGCTGGAATTGCATATCCGCCTTTAAAAGCCTTTGCAAACATTTCTTTTGTGTTTACAAGACCAAGTTCTTTGTAACTTACGTTAGCCATTGTGTCTTCCTTTTCGAGATTAAATCTCGCTTGAATTTGTCATATATAATATTTCATATGAAAGAAAAATTCAATGTATGATTACAACATAGAAGTTTTACATTAATAAAACTTTTGTTTTTATAGTTGTACTTTTATTTCATTTTGGTTTGACAAAGAATTGTATAGGAAATATAATTGTAAAAAGTTATTATTTTGAATAATTATGCCGATATAAAAAAAGAAAAAAATTATATCGGCATAATATAAGTTCAAGGAGTTTTGCATGAAAAGGGGACTTAAAGTCTTTGTTGGTCTTGCATGTCTGTTTGTAATTGGTTTGCCTGTATTTGCACAGCCAAGTTCAAAAAGTATCGAGACTTTCATTATGGAAGATTTTGATTCTGCAGGTGAGCAGAATTATATGTATGATGGAAAGCAGTATAGCTGGGATTGGGCAGTAAACTCTAGTAGATTCATTGCTGAAGGTTATCCAAAAACTGGATACTATGAAGGTGTACCTAATTCATTAAAACAGTTGTACAAGGGTAAAGATAAAGATTTTAAAGTTTTTGGTGTAAAGACAGCATTTAATCGTAAAGGTGATAACTGGTTTGAAGTTTATCCAACAGCTGATGATAAACCATTTGAGATTCCATTTATAGGAACTGTAACAAATTTTGATTTTTGGGTTTGGGGAGCAAATTATAACTATTACCTCGAAGTAATGGTTAGAGATGCTTTAGGAACTGTTCATGTATTGCCAGCTGGAAGCTTAGCTTTCAATGGTTGGAAAAATATTATTATCAAGATTCCTGGATGGTTACAGCAGCATTCACATTTGCGTTCAGGTCCAGCAGATATGACTTTTGTAGGATTTAGAATCCGTTCTGATGCTGAAGAATATGTAGATGATTATGTAGTATTCTTTGATCAGATTAGATATACTTCAAACTCACTTTCATTTATTTATGATGGTTATGAAATGAAAGAAATCAGCTTTGATGATGAATCATCTGAAGGTGAGGAGGATAAATAATGAAAAAACTCTTAGCTTTTAGTGTATTGGCAGTTCTTTCTGCAGGTTTAATGTTTGCACAGGCTTCTAGTTTGCAGGATCCAAATCCTGAAAATGTAGGAGCAGATTCTGCTTTGTCTTCATTGCGTGAAGTTTCAATTGATAAGTTTGAACGTGAAGGTTCTTGGAATGTTCATATTTCTGCTGATGATGGTGTAATTGCTGGTCGTCTTTTTGAAGGTAATCCTGCAATGAAAGAACCACTTCCAGAAGATGAAGGAAAAGAAGATGAAGATACACAGGTAATGGGTATCAGAGTTGACTTCTTCAGACGTGGAAAGAACTCATTTACAATTAAGTCTGGAAGACCTTTGGCAATTGAAGGAACAACAAAGACTGTTTCTGTATGGGTTTGTGGACGTAATCAGGATCATGATATGTGGCTTTTAGTTCAGGATTACTTTGGTCGTAATTTTGAATTGTATATGGGAAGTCTTGGATTCAGTGGTTGGAAAAAGCTTACTTGTGTAATTCCACCAAGTCCAGATGGAGAACATGGTATTGTACAGAGTAGTGCATACTATGGAGATAAACCAGGTCTTAAGATTCTTGGTTTCCGTGTAGATTGTAATCCAATGCAGGCTCGTGGTACATATTATATGTACATGGATGACCTTCGTGCTGTTACAGATCTTTATGATATGGAAAACCATGATGAAGATGATATGTCCGATAACTGGTAGTCTTTTATAAATGCAAAATCAAGGGCGTTGCTTTTAAGTAACGCCCTTTTTTTATATTTTTAACAAAAAAAGTGGTACGCTGATGTCAGTTACCAGTGTACCACTTTTTGTTTAATTTACTTTATAAAATTTAGTATTTCCTTTTTTTGAAATATATTTTATCAGTCCCATTCTTACAAATATCCAAATTAACAGGTTTCCGTTTTTAGAATTTATAGCTTTGTTTATATCTTTTGCACAAAATAAATCTGGCAATTCCTTGGGGAGTAGAGATAAAAAATCTTCTTTTGAATATAAAATTTTGGTGTTTAATATTTCATCCAGCTTTTTATTTGATTTTATCCAGTCTTTTTTAAATCTTCTTTTTTTATTTGCGGATTGTACTAATTCTAAATCTTTTAGACGTTCTTCAGTCATGTTTATTTCTAAAATTTCTAATGAAAAATTTTCATTAAGCAATAATGGATAAATTTGTGTTAGTTCTTTAAATATGTCATAGAAATTTCCTTTTTTAGGGCTTTTTCTGTTTGATAGAACTTTTCCGTCATTGTCGTAGGTGATAATTCTTTTGTTTATTATTACAGGATGCACTAGTTTAACTTTTTGGTTTCTTTTTATTGTGTCTTCTAGTTTGTTTTTAAGCTGAGATAAGTTTTTTGTTTGGATTTCAATAACTGTATTATCACTGGCGATAATATCATAAACATAACCGTTCTGGCAGATTTCTGTTTTTCCATCATAAATTTCTGCATACATATTTTTCAATGTGCTATGTAAATCACTTTCATTTATTGTTGAAAATTCCATCGTGTAAATCTTCTTACTTATTTTTTGAATAGTATTTAATCGTGTAGATAAAAATATTTAACGTTAAACATTTTTTTAATTATCTGCAGAAAAACCCGTTGACTTTAGAATTTTTTGGTATAAAATGGTTGTTAAGTGGGAAAAAGTGGTAAAAAGTGGTTATAAGTGGGTATGAATCTGTTAACTGGTGAATACAATAATACGATTGATGATAAAGGGCGAGTCTCATTCCCAATGAAATTGAGAACTGCCGTAAATCAAGAAGTAGTTATAGTTACCAAGGGTTTAGATCGCTGCTTATGGCTTTTTACTTCTGATGAGTGGGATGCTTTTCAGACTAAATTGATGACTAATGCTTCAATGATGAAAAGTAAGAGCTTGAATGTTGTGCGTCATTTTATTGCACCTGCACAGCCTGTTGAGTTTGATAAGAATGGCCGACTTTCTATTCCCCAGAGTTTGCGCGAATATGCCAACCTTTCTAAGGATTGTACAATTCTTGGTATTGCAAAATATATGGAATTGTGGGATGCGCAAACTTATAAAGATTATTTGGCTGAAACAGAAGAATCTTTCCGTGATGCAGCTGAAGAATTTAATGATATAAACTTCTAAAAGGTGGGAATTTTAAAGTGGAAATCGTACACACTCCGGTTTTATTAAATGAGTGTCTTGAATATCTTTCTCCAGTAGGTGAACCCTTTGAAAATCATTGTTTAATGATTGATTCAACATTGGGAGAGGGTGGTCATACTTATAATTTCCTGAAAAAATATCCAGGTCTCTCTGTTGTTGGTCTTGATGCTGATTGTGTAATTCAGGCACGTGCAAAAGAACGCCTTGCTGAATTTGGAGACCGTATTCATTTCTTTAACGGATGGTTCAATGAATTTTATTCAAATTATCCAGAAGAATATGAAAAACCTGATTTGATTTTGTTTGATCTTGGAATTTCAGTTTTTCATTATGAAAAATCTACACGTGGTTTTTCATTTAGATATGATGAAAAACTTGATATGCGCTTAAATGCTAATAGTGAAAAATCCGCAGCTGACTTAGTTAATGATCTTCCAGAAGAAAAACTGGCTGATTTAATCTATTTATATGGTGAAGAAAAATTAAGTCGTAGAATTGCAAAAGCAATCGTGGAGGCAAGAGCCGGTGGCAGAATTGAATCTTCAAAGGCTTTAGCTGAAATTATCTGGAATGCTGTTCCTGGAAACTATCGATATGGAAATATACATCCGGCCACAAGAACTTTTCAGGCTTTGCGTATAGCAGTAAACAGTGAATTGAAACGTTTGCCAGATGCTTTGCAGAATGCATTTAGAGATTTGAAAGTTGGTGGAAAAATGGGAGTAATCACATTCCATTCTCTTGAAGATCGTATTGTAAAAAATTATTTCAGAAATCTTGGCAAGCAGTGTGTTTGTCCTCCAGAAGTTGCAATCTGCAGATGTGGTGGAAAACAGTGTGCAGAATTAATTACCAGAAAGCCTGTGGCTCCGAGTGCAGAGGAGGTGAAAGTAAATTCACCTTCAAGAAGCGCAAAACTTCGTGTAATCAGAAAAATTAAGGATGATACAGAATATCACCTTGATGGAGTAATTGGATATTAATATGAAAGGTAAGTTTAAAGGTTTTCTTGTAAAATTTTTTCTCTTTATTGTAGTACTTTCTATTCCTACAATGCTTTGTCTTTATGCGGCACAGGCAAGACGGTACACAAATCTTACAAAAGAAATCAGAGAACTTGAAAGAAAACAGGAAAAACTTATAGAAGAAAACAAAAAACTTGTTAGTGATATAGCGGTTTTATCTAGTGCAGATAGAATAGAAAAAATTGCAGTTGAAGAGCTGGGAATGCATAAGGCCGAAACAGAAGATATTGTTCGTGTAGAAATGACAGGAGAAAAAAAATAATGACTTCTTTATTGACTGGAAATGAATTGCTCTCAGCTGTAAAAGGCACACAGATTGGTACTGCTGATTGTGTATTTAACGATGTTCAGACTGATAGTCGTAATGTAAATGCTGATTTGAAGTGTATGTTCGTTCCTTTAGTTGGGGAATTTCAGAACGGTCATAAGTATATTCCTGAAGTTTTATCAAAGGGTGTGTCCGTAGTACTTTTAAATAATTCTGAATATTTAACTGACTCTGAAGCTTATGAAAAAATGGCAGAAGATAATCCTTCTGTTTTCTTTGTACGTGTTGAAAATACATTGTATGCTTTACAGAATGCCGCTGAAGCTTATGTAGAAAAAACTTGTAAGAATATGATTAAAGTAAGTATTACAGGTTCAAGTGGAAAAACTACAACAAAGGAAATGATGGTCTCTGTTTGTAAAGCTTATTTTGGTGATGAAAAAGTTGCTTATACAAAAGGAAACTTTAATTCCGAAACAGGACTTCCTCTTTCAGTTTTTAAAATCCGTGGTGATGAGAAAATCGGAATTTTTGAAATGGGAATGAATCGTGAAAACGAAATAGGAGAAATTTCAAAGGTTTGGAAGTCTCAATATGGAATCATAACAAATATTGGAACTGCCCATATTGGTATTCTTGGAAGTCAGGAAAATATTGCAAAAGAAAAACGAAAATCTTTTGATTATATTCCAGAATCTGGAGCTGCAATTATTGGTGAAAAAGATTCCTTTGCAGATTTCTGTACAGAAAATGTAAAAGGAAAGATTATTAAATTCGGAACAGATGTTCCTGGAAGTGGTGTTAAATTCCTTGAAGATAAAGGTTTGTTTGGTTCTGTATTTACTGTAGATGGTGTTCAGGTAAATCTTTCTTTATCTGGAGAATATAATTTTTTGAACGCTACTTCTGTAATAGCTTGTGCTAAAGCAATAGGAATTAGTACAGAAGCAATTAAAAAAGGTCTGGAAAATGTTGCAGCTGTTTCTGGAAGAATGGAAACAAAACAGCTGGAAATGAAAAATGGCTCAAAAATCATTCTTATTCAGGATTGTTATAATGCAAATCTGGATTCTATGCTTAAGGTAATAGATTTTTGTCGTAGTTTAAAAAATGTTGGTAAAAAAATCTTTGTGCTGGCAGATATGAAGGAATTGGGAGCTGAATCAATTAAGTCTCATGAAGCTGTTGGAAATGCAGTAAAAGATGTTTCACCAGAGTTTTCATTTTTTATTGGTTCAGATATGAAATCTGCATATTCAGTATTTAAAAAAGAGAATGCATTCTGGTATGAAGAAAGTAATCAGAATACATTTGAAGAAATTGGTAAAAAGATTAATTCTTTTGTTGATGATAATGATGTAGTTCTTTTAAAAGGTTCACATAGTATGGGATTAGAAAAGCTGGTTCCATTTTTAGCAAAATAAGGTAGTGGGTAAATAGATGAGTCAGTTTACATTTTATGCAAATAAACCTTCTGAAACTTACCATAAAATAGATATGGGGCTTTTAGCTTCAATTCTGCTTTTATGGGGGCTAGGTATGTTCACTCTTTTTGTATGTACTCAAAACTATGCCGGCAGAGCTTATGTTGACACTCTTTATTTTGTAAAAAGACAGTTTATTTGTTCGATTGTAGGCTTTGTTCTTTTCCTTTTCTTTATGCTTACAGATATGAAGGTTATTAGAAAAATACTTTCTATTATTGTTATTGCTTCCTTAATACTTTGTATAATGACCTTTATAAAACCATTGTCTATTGAAAAAAATGGTGCAAGAAGATGGTTGAGAATGCCAGGAAATTTTAGTTTTCAGCCTTCTGAGTTGATAAAATTTTCATTGGTTTTGTTTCTTGCTAATTACTTTGATAAGCAGGAGCAGATTGAAAATGAAGAAGATAAATCAGTTTTTCCTTGTGTAATTGGATTTATTGTTTTTATTGGAGTTGTCTTTGGACAGAAAGACTTTTCAACAGGCTTGTTTATAACTGTAATTGGAATTCTTTTGTTTTTTGTTTCTGGAACAAAACTCAGATGGATTTTTCCCTTTTTGTTAATTGCAATTCCTGCTGTTTTTCTTATGATTTCATTAAATCCATATAGACTTCACCGGGTTATTGGGTGGATTCGTCCAGATGAATTTGGTTCAACAATTAACTATCAGAGTATTGCTGCAAAAAGAGCAATCAGTGCTGGTGGTGTATGGGGAAGCGGAATAGGTTCTGGTCTTGTTCGAATTAATAGTATTCCAGAGATTCAGGCAGACTATATTTTTGCAGGATGGTCAGAATCTATGGGATATGTTGGAGTAGTGATTTACTTCGTACTTCTTCTTTTTTTTGCATGGAGAGGTTATAAAACTGCATTGATTTGTCCTGATAGATTTTCAGCATATGGTGCATTCGGTTGTGTTTCTATCATTTTTTTACAGTCATTATTAAATACAATGGTAGTTTGTGGACTGTTACCTTCAACCGGAATTCCATTGCCTTTCTTCTCTTTGGGAGGATCGTCAATAATTATAACATTAGCAATGTGTGGATTTATTTTAAATGCATCACGTTGTGAAGAAAGTAGTGAAGAAAAATCAGAAAATGACGAAATTAGTTTAGAGTCATTATCGTATTTATAGAAAAAGGTGAGAAAGATGAGTGATTTAAGCGTTCTTGTAACAGAAGATTATCTTGATAAGGATTATTTTCTAAGTGCAGACACAAAGGAAGATGAAGCAGAGGCAAAAGCCGCGAAAAAAGTAAAGTTTATAAAAATTCTCTTTTGTTTATTATGTTTAGTTCTTTTAGGAGAACTTGTAGCATATAAATATGTAATGCCAAGTTTTTCAAGTCCTAAAGTAACAGTTACTGGTCAACAGAACTATTCTGCTGAAGAAATCGCACGTATGCTTTTGCCAATGAACAGTACAAACTGGTTTGATTTTGATGTTAATCAGGCTGTTGCAATTCTTTCTTCTGAATCAGGAATTGATCATGTTTCTGTAGAAAAGAAATTTCCAGATAAAATTTTGATAAATGTAGAAGAACGTCAGCCGGTTGCAGTGACTTTTATTGCCGAAAATGGTGCAACTGGTGCAATGCAGATTGATAAAAATGGTGTTTTGTTTCCAGGAAGAACAAATTCAGCTTTAGATACATCAATTATTCCTATTGTATCTGGTCTTCCTGTAGAATATATGTCTCAGGGAATGAGAATTCCTTCAAAATATAGACCTTTGATTGATCAGATTACAAAAATCAGTGAATTGCCACAAAAATATTTTGCAAGTATATCTGAAATTTGTGTACTGCCAAAAGAATATGGTAATTATGAACTGGCTTTGATTCCAGCTCAATCAAAAGTAAAAGTACTGACAGATCGTGCATTGAATGAAGACGCATTAAAGTATATGATGGTGGTTCTAGACGTTGTAAATCAGATTGGAACTGATGTTGCTGAAGTTGATTTGCGTTACGGTTCAGTTTCATATAGAACTAGATAATTTAGGGGTTTTTGAGAAATGGCAGATGATAAAATTGTAGGTCTCGACATAGGTACTAGTGTTATTAGAGTTGCAATTGGAGAAATTGATCCAGAAACTGGAAATCTTCAGATTGCTGGTACTGCCTCTAGAAAATCCGCTGGCCTTAGAAATGGTGTTATTGTAAATATTGAAGATGCAAAAAATGCAATAAAGGAAGCTATTGATGCAGCTGAACAGAATGCGGGAACAACTGTTGAATCTGTAATTACAGCCATTGGCGGTTCTCAGATTGAAAGTCAGAATTCACGAGGAACTGTTCCTGTTTCTAGTACAAATAAATCCACAAAAGAAATTTCCCGTGCGGACGTTGAACGGGTAATTGAATGTGCAACTGCTATTAAAGTTCCTGATGATAGAGAAAAACTTCATGTAATTCCACAGAATTATATTGTTGATGGAGTCGGTGGTATCACTGATCCAATTCACAGAATGGGAACTCGTCTTGAAGCTGAAGTTCATATTGTTACTTCTGCAAAAACAACAATTCAGAATATTCGTTCCTGCATTTCAAGAGCGGATTATACTCTTGATGGGGTAATGCTGAAAACTTTGGCTCAAACACAATCTGTATGCCATCAGGATGAACTTGATATGGGGTCAATTGTAATTGATCTTGGAGCTGGTACAACGGATGTACTGGTTTTGTTGAATGGTGCACCGGTAAGTACAGCATCTGTTCCTGTTGGTGGAAATCTTGTAACAAACGATATTGCAGTTGTTACAAGCATTCCTTTTGCTACTGCTGAAAAAATCAAAGTAGAATATGGATGCTGCTGGTCTAATAATATTACAGATGAAAATGATCTGGAAGTAATTCTTCCTGGTGTAGGTGGACGAGATCCTGATGTTGTAAAGCAGAGTCAGATTTGTCAGATAATTCAGGCACGAATGGAACAGATTTTTACAATGGTAAAGGCTGCAATCGTAAAGAATACAAATGATTCTATAAAACAACTTTCTGGTAACATTATTCTTACTGGTGGAGGTGCCATGATGGATGGTGTTATTGAACTGGCACAGAATGTTTTTAAAACATCATCTGTTCGCCTGGGTGTACCAGAAAATCTTGGTGGAATTGAAGAAGACTACAGACGTCCTGATTTCGCAACAGTTATTGGACTTGTTATGGCAAATAAAACTCTTGTTCAGGGAAGAGATACCAGAAAGAAATCTCGCTCGCCTGTTTCTAAGAAAACAAAGCAGAAATCTGGTGAAAGTGTAATAAAAAAGATATTTAAATCATTCTTTTAATCATATATAGTTATATAGAGAGCGCTTGGGGAAGCGTTTTTTTGGGAAAAAGTGGGAGGATATATGGGAAATCTCGGAATTTCAATTGTTGATGATGATACAAATTATGGTTCATCATATACTGAAAGCAGTCCAACAGTTATCAAGGTAGTTGGTTGTGGTGGCGGCGGATCAAATGCCGTAAACCGAATGATTTCACGCGATTTAAGCAATGTAGATTTTATTGTTCTCAATACAGACTTGCAGGCTTTAGGCCGTTCAAATGCAACTTCTAAACTGGCTATTGGACAGAAGGTTACAAAAGGGTTAGGTGCTGGTGGAAAACCTGAGGTTGGTGAACAGGCTGCTGAAGAAGATAAAGAAACAATCACAAATGAACTTCGTGGTGCAGATATGGTATTTATTACTGCCGGAATGGGTGGTGGTACTGGTACAGGTTCTGCTCCAGTCGTTGCAAAAATTGCAAAAGAACTTGGTTGTCTTACAGTTGCAGTAGTAACAACTCCTTTTGAATTTGAAGGAAATGTTCGAATGCGTCAGGCTAAAGAGGGTCTTAAGAAGCTTCATGAACAGGTAGACTCCCTTATTGTTATCCCAAATGAACAGCTCTTTAAAAATATTGACAAGAATCTTACTGTAAAAGAATCTTTCCGCAAGGCCGATGAAGTATTGTGTCAGGGTGTTGAGGGTATCTCAAATATTATTACAAATCCTGGTGATGTAAATACAGACTTTGCTGATGTACGTAATGCAATGGCTGGCCAGGGAAATGCTATATTTGGTATTGGTATTGGAGAAGGCGAAAATCGTGCAACTGATGCTGCATATAACGCAATTAATAATCCAATGCTTGAAGATTCAAAAATTGATGGTGCTAAAAATCTTCTTGTTAATATTTGTGCTTCGGAAGAAATTACTTTGCAGGAAGTTGGTGAAATTTGTAAGATTGTAACAGCTTCTGCAGATGAAGATTATAATATGTTCTGGGGTCAGGTTACTCAGCCAGAATTGGAAGGAAAAATCAGCGTAACTGTAATTGCTACAGGTTTTGAAAATGCAAAAAAAGCTAAGCCTGTTGCAGAGGTTATTCCAGAAGAGCCAAAGGTTTTGCCAAAAAATGTTGTCAGCTCATCAGAAATGGATATGCTTTTACATAGAGAACGACCTGCTGCCGCTCCTGTTTCTACACCTGTTGAACCTGTTCATCAGGCAGTTGCTCAGAAGGATAATGATAAAAAAACTGGTTCTCTTGTTGCAGGCATGTTTGAAAATGAAAGCCAGGGCTCTTTTGTATCTTCTTCAACAAGAAAACAGTTTACTCCACCAGCAGGATTTAATGCTGATCCAAATGATTTAAGTAAACCTGCTATATGGAATACAGCAGATTTTGGAAAAACAATTAAATTAACCGACGACTAATCATAGTCAGGATATTGAATGACAATACCAGAACTGTTAAATCAGTTTTATTCAGATTTAATCATGGTAAAACGTGATTCTGAACAAACTGCAATGACTTATAAAATTTCCGCACAGGAGTTCCTTAATTGGCTGGTTACGGAAAGAATTAAGTTGAAAGATGTTTCCGTTCAGAATCTAATGTATTATCTTATAAAGAGACAGACTGAGGGCAGTTCTGAACTAACTATAGCAAAAGATATATCTGGTATTCGTGCTTTAGGTGATTATCTAGTTAGAAAGGGTTACTGGGAAGAAAATCATGCTTTACTTCTTGAAAAACCTAAAACAGCAAGAAAATTGCCGAAAGTGCTTTCAATTGAGCAGGTTGATGCTTTGCTGGATTGTATTGATAAATCTACACCTAGTGGAATCAGAGATGATGCCTTGTTTGAGTTGATTTATTCTTGCGGACTTCGAATCAGTGAAGCCTGTGATTTGAAGCTGGCAAACGTCCATCTTGAAGAGAAACTTATTCTTGTGCACGGAAAAGGCGATAAAGAACGGCTTGTTCCTTTTGGTGATAGAGCTTTAGAAAAAATTCAAGTTTATTTGAATGAAGTTCGACCTGTGTTTACTAAAGGAAAAAGTGTACCGGAATTATTTGTAAATTATAAAGGTGAAGCAATATCAAGGAAAGGTGTATGGAAAAGATTCCAGGAAATGCAGATGAACTGTGGAGTAGATGCTAAAGTTCATACTCTGCGACATTCTTTTGCTACACATTTGCTAGCTGGTGGTGCGGATTTACGTTCTGTGCAGGAATTGCTGGGACATAGTGATTTGAGTACCACTACGATTTATACACATGTAACTGATGATCAGCTTGAAAAAGCTCATGAAAAATATTTTATTACTTGATAATGGAGATTTTTATGAAAAAAACAGTATTAGTTTGTGTTTTATCCGCAGTAATGATGTTAACATCTTGTGGTGTTTCCAATAAAACAATTCTCCGTTATCAGAAAATGGAAACTGGCGTTTCTAATCCTACAACAATTGAAGAGTTGAAGGATGCAATAAAAAAATATGGTGAAAGGGCATCAGATGTTCAGCTGGCAAACAGTCAGATTGGAATCTGGTATAAGATTTTAGGAACTAAATACATTGATAATAAAATGTACGGAGAGGCTTTGAAGTGTTTTCAGGAAGCCTTGAAGTATTATCCCGATAATCAGAACCTTTATTATTATGTTGGAGTGTGTGCAGGTTATATGTCTCATGCTTCACTTGATTTTGGTGGAAGCGGAACTACCGAGGTAAAATACAATTATCTGAAACTGGCTGAAGAAGCATATCTGCGAGCAATTTCAATAGAAGATCGTTATGTTCGTGCCCTTTATGGACTTGGCGTTCTGTATGTTTTTGAATTAGATGAGCCTGAAAAAGCTATCCCACATCTTGAAAAGGCCATCTCTATAGATACAAAAAATCTTGATGCTATGTTCGTCCTTGCCAGAGCTTACTATTCAAACTATGAATTTGATAAGTCTGCTGCAATGTACGATAAAATTATAGCTACTACAAAATCAGCCGAAACAAAAGCAACCGCAGAGGAGAACAAAAAAACAGTTCTTGATGCAGCTTATTCAAACTGACGAATTTGATTTACTTCGTCTATCATTACACAGAATTTCTTTTTTAAAACTTGAAGAAAAGAAATTTTTATTAAAAAAACTTGACAGTTCTTACTCCCTTGCATTACTGTCTATAGAAGAGATTGAAAAAATAATTAACCGAAAGATTAAAAATCGGGATTATTGGAATGGCAGGGAAAATCTTCATAGAGCACAGATTGCTATGCATTATTGCCAGATAATGGGAATAAAGATTCTGGGCTGTGGAGATATGGTTTATCCTGAATTATTACGACAGATCCCAGATCATCCTTTTTTGCTTTTTTGCAGGGGGAATGAAAATCTTTTAAGTGAAAAGTCTGTTTCTGTAGTAGGAACCAGACGTCTTACTCAACTAGGGAAGGATGCTGCAAAAAAATTTGCATATGAAGCTGTAACTCACGGTGTAAATGTAATCAGCGGGCTTGCCAATGGAGCAGATGGATTTGCTCATCAGGGGGCCTTGGATGCCTGGTATGATTTCTGTGAAAAAGGCGAAGATGTGCAGAAGCTGGGACGAACTATTGCTGTGCTGCCAAGCTCTATTGATTCTATTGTTCCTGCTGGACATGTGAGAATGGCTGCTCAGATACTTCAGTCTGGTGGATGCCTTGTTAGTGAATATGAGCCTAAAATGGAAATGGCCAGCTGGCACTTTGTAGGACGGAACAGAATTATTGCAGGACTTTCTCCAGCTACAGTGATTGTTGAGGCTCCGGCAGGTAGTGGTGCTCTTATAACTGCAGATTTTGCATTGGAGTATAATAGGGATGTAATGTTTCATGCTGCAACATTTGGCGGAAAAGCCTGTGATGTTGCCGAAATTGTTAAAAAACAGCTGGAAACAGAACATGCCGCAGGGAGAGTAAGTAAATATAAAATTGAAAATCGACCGGAAAAGTTTCTGGAAGCAGGAGCACCGGTTATAAAAGATTATAACGAGTATTGCAGAGTTTTGGATTCTCCACCTGGAGTATTTTCTGAACCTGTGCAGGGTACTTTGTTTTAAGGATGATAATATGGCTGAAAAGAAGACAACTAAGAAATCTACTAAAAAAGCGAAAGCCGCTCAGACACTGGTAATTGTAGAATCACCTACAAAAGCTCACACAATTGAAAAATATCTGGGACCAGGATATGTGGTAAGAGCTTCTGTTGGACATTTGATTGATTTACCAAAATCCAGAATGGCAATCGATATAGAGAATGGATTTCAGCCAGAATATATTACGGTTCGTGGTAAGGCAAAGCTATTGAAGGAATTACAGAAGGAAGCAAAGAAATCAGAAGCTGTCCTTCTTGCATCCGATAATGACCGTGAAGGAGAAGCTATTGCCTGGCATTTGAACCGTGCGTTAAAAGATAAGACTGAGGCAAAAATCAGCCGTATTGTTTTTAATGAAATTACACCGGCTGCAATCACAGAAGCTGTAAAACATCCTGGTGAAATTGTTGAATCAAAAGTTAATGCTCAAAAGGCACGCCGTGTTTTGGATCGTCTTGTAGGTTATAACCTTAGTCCTCTTTTGTGGACTAAAGTAAAAAATGGTCTTTCAGCAGGTCGTGTTCAATCTGTAGCTCTTCGCCTTATTTGTGAACGGGAAAAAGAAGTTGAGGACTTCCTTCCTGAAGAATATTGGTCTTTGGATGCAGATTTTACAAAGGGCAAATCAACTTTTACTGCTCAGCTGGTAAAATATGCAGGAGAAAATCCTGAATTAAAATCTGAAGATGCTGTAAAGGAAATTATGGAGAAAATCAAAAATTCTCCATGTACAGTTTCTTCAATCAAAAAATCAGAAAAAACAGTACGTCCAAAACCTCCTTTTACAACATCAAAACTTCAGCAGGCAGCTGCTAATCGTCTGGGCTTTACTTCAAGAAAAACTATGCAGATTGCACAGCAGCTTTATGAAGGTATTCAGATTGGAGAAAGTCATGTGGGTTTAATTACTTATATGCGTACTGACTCTGTTCGTATTTCTGAAACTGCTTTAACTGATGTTCGCGAATGGCTTTCAAAGAATCATCCTGCAGAACTTCCTGAAGAACCAATTCATTATGCAGTAGGAAAATCTGCACAGGACGCTCATGAAGGTATCCGTCCAACTTATGTTTCTTATACACCAGATAGTATCAAAGAGTATTTAACTCATGATCAGTTCCGTCTTTATTCAATTATATGGGAACGTTTTGTTTCTTCTCAGATGAACAATGCCAAAATGGTAACAACATCTGTTGAAATTACTTCTGGTGATGCTGTATTCAGAGTTGCGGCAAGTAAAATCGCAGAAAAAGGTTTCTATCAGGTAATTAAACTGCTTTCTTCTAAAGAAGATAAGTCTTCATCGTTACCATCTATGAAAGAAGGCGAACAGGTTAATGTAGATAATTTCCATCCAGAACAGCATTTTACACAGGGGCCTGCCCGTTATACAGATGCTTCAATTGTTCGTATGCTGGAAGAAAAAGGAATTGGACGCCCTTCAACTTATGCTACAATCATTTCTGTATTGCTGGATCGTTATTATGTAATCAGATCTAACAAGCAGCTGGTTCCTACTGAACTTGGCCGTATGATTAACAAGATTCTTGTGGAAAGTTTCCCGGCTGTAATCAATGAAGAGTTTACAGCTCAGGTAGAAAATGATCTTGATAAAGTAGAAGCAGGTGAACTTGTATGGAATAACATTATCAGTGATTTTTATGGTCCATTCCGTGAAACTGTAGATAATGTAATGGAACATCAGGAAAGTATTAAAGGCTTCCTTGATGAAGAAACAGACAAAACTTGTGAACTTTGTGGTAAACCAATGGTAAAGAAACTTGGTAGATTTGGATTCTTCCTTGCATGTACAGGTTTCCCAGAGTGTCATAATACAAAATCAATTCCACTGGCAAAATGTCCTTGCAAGGATTGTGGTGGTGAAATTGTTGAACGAAAAACAAAGGGTAGAGGAAAGGCATTCTACGGCTGTACAAATTATCCAACTTGTACGTTCATTTCTCACTTCAAACCAATTGATCAGTATTGTCCACAATGTGGATGGTTCCTGGTAGAAAAATTTGATAAGAAGAATGGAAACTATAAGTCTTGTATTAATCCAGATTGTGATTACTTGCATACATCTGGTGAAGATGAGGCTGCCGCTAACGTTGAATCAGATGATTAATTTTTAGTCACGGATTACACGGATTTTACGGATGAAAATATCTGTTATGACTGTATAATCCGTGACTTATTTATTTTAAAGGAATAGATATGTCAGAAAAATACGTAATTGCCTTAGATGAAGGAACTACCTCTTGTCGTGCAGTTCTTTATGATAAAAATGCTCATTCAATTGGTTCAAAACAGCAGGAGTTTAAGCAAATTTATCCAAAGCCAGGCTGGGTGGAACACGATGCAGATGAGATTTTTAAAACTCAACTTATGGTTTTGCAGAATCTTCTGGTAGATAAAGAAGTTCGTCATGATCAGATTGAAGCAATTGGTATTACAAATCAGCGGGAAACTGTAGTTATCTGGGATAAAACAACTGGAAAACCTGTATATAATGCAATTGTCTGGCAGTGTCGCCGTACAGCAGATTATTGCGAACAACTGATGAAAGACGGTTATATAGACAAAATCCGCGAAAAAACAGGCCTTAAGATTGATGCATATTTTTCTGGTACAAAAATAAAATGGATTCTTGATAATGTTCCTGGAGTACGAAAAAGAGCTGAAGCTGGTGAACTTCTGGCAGGAACTATAGATACATGGCTAATCTGGAAGCTTAGTGGCGGAAAATGCCATTTTACGGATTACACAAATGCCAGCCGTACTATGCTCTTTAATATTTACAATCTTGATTGGGATGAAGAACTTCTTAAGTTACTTAATATACCTCGATGTATTCTCCCACAGGTTTGCGATTCTTCTAAAATTTATTGTAATACAGATAAAGATGTATGTGGATTTTCTGCACCAATAGCTTCTGCAGTAGGAGACCAGCAGTCTGCGCTTTTTGGACAGGGGTGTTTTAAAAAGGGTGATGCAAAAAATACCTATGGTACTGGTTGTTTCATGCTTATGAATACCGGAGATACTCCAGTTGCTTCTGATCAATTGCTTACTACTATTGCACTTGGTATGAATGGGAAAATTGAGTATGCCCTGGAAGGAAGTGTATTTATTGGTGGTGCTGTTATAAAGTGGCTTAGAGATGAGCTGGAGCTTGTATCCAGTGCACCGGAGGTAGACAGACTGGCAGAGTCAGTTCCAGATTCTAACGGAGCATATCTTGTGCCTGCATTTGTTGGTCTTGGTACTCCTTATTGGGATATGTATGCCAGAGGAACAATTGTTGGACTTACAAGAGGTGTGAAAAAAGCACATATTTGTCGTGCGGCTCTGGAAGGTATTGCATACGAAGTAAAGGATGTACTTGATACAATGGTGGCAGATTCTGGCACACAGATTAATGTTCTGAATGTAGACGGTGGTGCCTGTGTCAGCAATATTATGATGCAGTTTCAGGCAGATATCCTGGATGTAAAAGTATGCCGGCCAAAAAATGTTGAAACAACTGCATTGGGAGCTGCTTACCTTGCTGGGCTTGCAACTGGGTTCTGGAAAAGTAAAAAAGAAATATTAGAACGCCGTGAAAATGATAAAATTTTCAAGCCCCTTATGAAAGAAGAACAGAGAATGGAATTGTATGCCGGCTGGAAACGGGCTGTAGAACGGGCTAAGGATTGGGAAAAATAGAGATTTTAAAAGGTTTTGCCGATAATATAGTATGACTTTAGCTGAACTTATAGATGAATTTTTGTTGTATTTAACTGCTGTAAAAGGGCTTTCTAAAAATACTGCAGTAGGTTATGGAAATGATTTAGAGCAATTGAAGATTTTCCTTACACCGGATCTTGATATAAATACAATTACTAAAGAAAATCTTCTTTTGTGTATTGGTCAGCTTTCTCGGCAAAAGAAATCTGCAGCAACAGTAAACAGATTTATTTCTGCTGTTCGTACACTGTTTGCCTATGCACAGAGATATAAATATCTGGAAAAAAATCCCGCCCTTGAATTAAAGACTGTAAAACTTCCAAAAAGAGTTCCAAATTTTATGACCCAACCGGAAGTTAATCAGCTTTGTAATCAACCTGTGGAAAATGAACTTTTGTGGCAGAGTAGAGATCATGCAATATTTACAATGTTGTATTCTTCGGGCTGTCGTGTCAGTGAAATCACAAATCTAAAGCTGGATGACTTTATGGATAATTTTCATGCGGCCATTGTAACAGGTAAAGGTAATAAGCAGAGAAAGGTATTTTTTGAAGAAGAAGCAAGAACTGCTTTGGGAATATATCTGAAAGACCGTAAGAAAGTAATGCAGGACAATGGAGTGTCAGAAACAAATAGACAAGTCTTTATTAATCAGAAAGGACTTCCAATTACTGTTGGCGGTTTGCGTTATATAATATCTAAATATTCTGGAAAAGATGGTACCAACAGACATGTGAATCCACATGCATTCAGACATACTTTTGCGACAACAATGCTTTCAAATGGAGCAGATGTTAGACTTGTTCAGGAAATGCTGGGACATAGTTCAATCAGTACAACCCAGCGGTATACTCATATTACTACAGAAAAATTAATAGACATTTATAGCAAAGCACATCCTCACGGATAAATATGACATAAATTTAATTGCCAATTTGCGGTACTTTTATTATATTTAAAACGTAATTTAGAAATAATTTGTCCTTTGGAGTATAAATATGGGTAAAACAAAAATCCGCAGTACAACTATTCTTGCAGTACGTCGCAATGGTCAGGTTGCAATGGCAGGTGATGGTCAGTGTACATTAGGTGAAACTGTATGTAAGGGAAATTCTCGCAAAGTTAGAAAGATTTATGACGGAAAAATTTTAACAGGATTTGCAGGCAGTGTTGCCGATGCTTTTACTTTACTTGATCGTTTTGAAGCAAAGGTTAAAGAATATAACGGAGATATTATGCGTTCAGCTGTTGAGCTTGCTAAAGCATGGAGAACAGACCGTACTCTTCAGAAGCTTGAAGCAATGCTACTGGTTGCAGATAAAAATAAAATTCTTTTGATTAGCGGTGATGGAAACGTTATTGAACCAGAAAAGGATGCAATTGCAATTGGTTCTGGTGGAAATTATGCATATTCTGCAGCACTTGCTTATCTGGATTCTTCAGATTTAAGTGCAAAAGAAATTGCAGAACGTTCTTTGAATATTGCAGGAAGCATCTGTATTTATACAAATCAGAACATAACAATTGAAACATTGGAATAGAAGAGTAGAAAATGGAAAACACAGAACTTACACCTAAACAGATTGTAGAAAAATTAAATCAGTATATTATTGGCCAGGAAGCTGCTAAAAAAGCTGTAGCTGTTGCTTTGCGAAACCGTTTTCGACGGCTTAAGCTGGCAGAGGATATTCGGGATGAAGTTGCTCCAAAAAATATTATGATGATTGGACCAACTGGTTGTGGTAAAACAGAAATTGCCCGTCGTCTGGCAAAACTTTGCGGGGCTCCTTTCTTAAAGGTTGAGGCTACAAAATATACTGAAGTAGGTTATGTGGGTCGAGATGTTGAATCCATGATTCGTGATTTAATGGCTGTGGGCTATAATGATGTAAAGGCCGAAATGGAAGAAGAACTTCGCGAAAAATCTGTTTCAGTTGTAGAAGAAAAGTTGCTGGATTTGCTTTTACCAGGAACTGGAGATGCTAAAAAGGAAAAACCAAAGAGTGAGAAACTTGATTTTGGTGCAATGAAGCAGGTGAATCCAACAGAGATTACAATTGATTTGAATGCACTTAATACGGCAAATGAAGCAGCTGCTAATCAGCAGGCTGATGATGAAGATGCTGCTGCAAAAGAAGCAGAAAATCATACACGTGAAAAATTCCGTCAGATGCTTCGTGAAGGAAAGCTTGAAGACCGGGAAGTTGATATGGTTGTTCATCGCCAGCAGCAGATGCCAAACATGGAAATTATTGCAGGTGGTTCTATTGATGATCTCCAGAACAGTATGCAGGGAATTGTAAGCATGCTTAACGGTGGTGGACGCAGCAAAAAACGTTCAGTAGCTGTTCGTGAAGCTAGAAAAATCCTTACAGAAGAAGTTCTGGACAGCATGGTTGACCACGATAAGGTTGCTGATGAAGCAAAAAGACGTGTTGAACAGAGTGGTATTATCTTTATTGATGAAATTGATAAAATTGCATGCCACGGTGAAAGTCATGGACAGGATGTAAGTCGTGAAGGCGTTCAGCGTGATATTCTTCCAATAGTTGAAGGTAGTAATGTAAACACAAAATGGGGCGTAATAGATACAACTCATATTCTGTTTATTGGTGCAGGTGCCTTCAGTGTAGCCGCTCCTAGTGATTTGATTCCTGAACTTCAGGGCCGTTTCCCATTGCGTGTAGAACTGGAATCTCTCCATAAAGAAGATTTTAAGCGCATTTTGACTGAACCAAAGAATTCTTTGATTATGCAGTATACATCTTTGCTTGAAACTGAAGGTGTTAAGCTTGATATTACTGAAGAGGCAATTGACCGAATGAGTGTGATTGCAGAAGAAGTAAACTCATCAGCTGAAAATATTGGTGCCCGCCGTCTTCATACAATTATGGAAAAGGTGCTTGCAGATATTAACTTTGAAGCTGATGAACATGCCGGTGAAACAATCAAGATTGATGCGGAATATGTAAATAGCCGTCTGTCAGATGTAACAAAGAGTGAAGATTTAAGCAGATATATTCTTTAAGGATACTGAATTTTTTCAATTGAAGTTATAAATCAAGTGGTGTATAATCTTAAGTAATAAGGTTTTTAAAATGAGATTCATCCCACTTGATGGAATAACTTCAGATTTGAGTTCAAATCAATTTAAAACAGATTTTAAAAGTGCTCACCAGATTGGTTCAATTTGTCTGGGACAGCATTGTCTTTATCTTAAAAAACTATTCAAAATTTATTATATTCCTTATCCAAAAATCACTAGAGCTTACCGCAGGGTCTTTTTAGTTCCAGCAAAGATGTGTTGTGCTTCGGGAAATCTTGAGGTTCAGAGTATTGTAATTGAATCTGTAAAAGGTGAAATTGCAAATGTAAATCTTCCTGGAGAACGGGCTGTTCAGATTCTCATGGAAGAATTAAAAGAGAAAGCTCCAGGTGCGGAATATACTTGTCCAGAAAAACCAATTGAACATAAACCGGGGAAATCAGAAAAATCACAGCAGGCTCATAAATCTAAGGAACAGAAAACGAGGTAGAGTAAATGGATTTATCTGAAGTTCTGCAAAAACTTCTTCTTTCATATAAACAGTATTATGATATTGTTACTGAAGATGTTCTTTCTCCTTTCAAAGCTGAGGCAAAATTTGTTTCTCATGAGGAACAGTATTTTCTTGTGCGTTCAGCAAAACTTTCCGATATTGATTCTACAGAGCATGTTTATTTTGCAACAGAAAAAGCTCCTTCTCTTGAACGTTTACAGGAACTTGCAAAGCTGGCCTGGGAAGATGGATTGAAATCTGTTAAGCCATATTACGGACATAGAAATTCTGATGTTACTGTACTGGTTCTTTGTGAGGATTGTGATAAATCAGTTCTTAAAGGTTGCAGAAAAATTAAGTATTCTAAAACTTATAAATTCATGCTTTACGGATGGAGTAATTTTAAGTTTGCTGTTATTGATGTTAATTCAGGAATGACAGGTTCAAACACTCAGGGCTCTGATTTAAAGAAGTTCCTGCTTAAAACTTTGAAAAAATCAGGTGCTATTAAATAGTCCTGTTTTTTTTATATTTTTTTATGATTTTCCTAAAGGAGGAAAAAAAATGGCATTAATTATCATTCTTGCCGCTATTGCTTTGCTCTTGGTAGGTTATGTATTCTACGGATCATGGCTTGCTAAACAGTGGGGTGTTGATCCAACTAAGGCTACACCTGCAAAAACTATGTCTGATGGTGTAGACTACGTAGAAGCTAAACCAGCAGTTCTTATGGGACATCACTTCTCATCTATCGCTGGTGCTGGTCCAATCAACGGTCCAATTCAGGCTGCTGTATTTGGTTGGGTTCCTGTATTCTTGTGGTGTGTTATCGGTGGTATCTTCTTTGGTGGTCTTCAGGACTTCGGTTCATTGTTCGCTTCTATCCGTAACGATGGTAAATCAGTTGGTGAAATCATCAGCTCATCAATGGGTAAAAGAGCTAAGAAGTTGTTCATCATCTTCGCTTTGTTGGTATTGATTCTTGTAATTGCTTCATTCGTAAACGTTGTTGCTGGTACATTCTTTACAACTGCAGATCAGATTAAAGCTGCTGGTAAAGCATTCGGATTTACAACAAATCCTACAAACAATCAGACAACTGCTATGATTTCTGTATTGTTTATTGTTCTTGCTATTGTTTATGGTATTCTTACAAATAAATGCGGAGTAAAAACTCTTCCAGCTACAATCATTGGTATTGTTGGTATTGTTCTTATTACAATTCTCGGTTTGAATGTTGGTTTTGTAATGAACAGAACTGGTTGGATTATTTTCGTTGCATTGTACATTGCAGTTGCTTCTTTGATTCCTGTATGGATTATGTTGCAGCCACGCGATTATCTTTCATCATTCCTTCTTTACGCTATGATGGCTATTGCTATTGTTGGTATCGTAGTTTCTTCTATTTCAGGAAGCGTTTCATTCGAAGTTCCTGCATTTGCTGGATGGAAAGTTGGAGCTAACTATATGTTCCCAACATTGTTCATTACAGTTGCTTGTGGTGCTTGTTCTGGTTTCCATTCATTGATTGCTTCTGGTACATCTTCTAAACAGATTGATAATGAAAAGAATGCTAAGGCTATCGGTTATGGTTCAATGTTGATTGAATCTGCTCTTGGTATTATTTCTTTGATTGCTGTTGGTGTAGTTTGGGCTAATAAAGGTAACTATGGTTCTCCATCTGCTATCTTTGGTGCTGGTATTGCTACAATGTTTGGTGCACCTGGTACACCAGTTTACAATACAATTTCAGCTCTTCTTACACTTGCAGTTTCTGTATTTGCTTTGACATCTTTGGACTCAGCTACTCGTTTGAGCCGCTTTATGTTCTCTGAATTGTTCTTGAAAGATGGTGAAGCTACATGGAAGGATGCTACTGGTGTACGCAAAGTTTTGGCTAATCCATTGTTCGGTACAGCTTTGATGGTAATTATCGGTTCTACACTTGGATTCCTCCAGCTTTCTGCAATCTGGGGACTCTTTGGTGCTGCTAACCAGTTGCTTGCTGGTATTGCTTTGTTGGCTGTTGCTGCATGGCTTGGTGAAGTTGGAAAGAACAACAAGATGTTCTATATTCCAATGGTATTCATGCTTGCTGCTACATTGACATCTTTGATTTTGACAGTAATTGGAAAAATCAAGGCTATGGTTGCTGGTGCTCAGGGTGCATTTTTCTGGGGTAACTGGTTCCAGTTATTCTTCGCAGCTGCTATGGCAATCTTGGCTGTAATCCTCGTTATTGAAGGTATTCAGACTTTCAGAAAACAGGCTGCTAAGAAATAATTAATTAGTTATATAAACTGATTTTTATATGGCACACAGATAAGTTAGTCTGTGTGCCTTTTTTTATTTTCAAAGATTTGCAAAAGTTTTATACTTTGCCCTATGAAATCCATTTCAGAAACTTCAAAATGAAGGATGTTCGTACTTCTGGAAAAGTTGTCGTGGCAATTCCTACTGTACCATAAATCAAGTGTAAATAAACGCTGATTTTTATTGTTCTTTTACCGAGCCATCGGCATTAAAGAAATCTTCCACACTAATTACAGGATTATCTGGGGTGCGGCGGGCATAAATATCCTTGTATAATTGAATTACAGTGCTTTTATTCTGAACAAAGTTTCTGTCATGGCTTAAACAGAAATAAGGACATGGAATATTTTCCATTACATCAATCATACTTTTTAATAGCTGGGCATTATAGGTGTGATTTCCAATTTTTTCTTTTGCATAAGTACCATCACCCATAAAAGCATAATCGCCACAAATCAGACATAAACAGCCCTTTGCATGACTGGAAGGAAACTGTATAATTTTGATTTCTGGTTCTTCATCAAAAACAGTATCGTTTTCCAGCACAGTGCCTTTAAATGTATATCGCTTTGTGTATTTTGTAACGTATAGATTGTCACAGGAAACTTTTGCAAGATTAAAAATATGATCCGGATGAAAATGGGAAATTACAATGTTTTTAGAGCCATCAATCTTATTTATTTCATCAGCGGCGGCCTGACTCATTCCTGCATCAAAAATCCAGGTAGCCTTGTTTGTTTTTATAAAAACTACATCGCAGGAAAAAGGCTTGCGGCTTGCAGGAAGATAGGAAATGTAATCATTAATTTTTACGAGAGCCATATTCATATAGTATCAGAAAATCAAAATAAAATCTGTGACCTATCCGTGTCCCATCTGTGGCAAAATTATTTTTTTTTACTAAACAAATCTTCTAATCCTCCGAAAATCAAGTAGATGTAAATAAATATATTTGGAGGATTAGACATATGAATTCTTTTACACGTTCTGTAGATTTGCTACAGCGTGAAATGGATGTTACTTCTTTGCGTTATCAGGTTAGTGCAAACAATCTGGCAAACTCTGAAGTTCCAAATTTCAAGCGTTCTACAGTAAATTTTGAAAGTGAATTAAAACGAGCTTTTGAATCAGAAAAGGCTGCCAGAAATGGTATGCATCTTACTACAACAGATTCAAGACATATTCAGATTAATACTCCAATGGATTACCGTGATGTTCAGCCACGCCGTGTTCTGGATTACACAACTACAGCTAAAGCAAACGGTAATAATGTTGATGCAGAAACAGAAGCAAACAACATCTTACAGATTCAGATGCAGTACAGATTACTTACACAGCTAACCAGCTTTGAGTTTGATCAGTTGAATACTGCTATGAAGAAATAGGAGTAGATTATGGGTATGTTCACTAGTATAAATATTGCTGCTTCAGGAATGTCTGCAGAAAGACTTCGCAGTGATGTAATTTCAGATAATATTGCTAATGCTTCAACAACAAGAACTCAGGAAGGGGGTGCTTTTAAAAAATCTACAGTAGTTATGCGTCCTGTTTCTGATGCAAATCCTCAGTGGAGAAGTCCTTTTACACCATCAGGTTTGGATAATGGTCCTGGAAAAGGTGTAAAAGTAATGGAAATTGTAAAAGATACTTCTCAGGGACGTCTTGTGTATGATCCTAATCATCCTCATGCAATTCAGTCTGGTCCAAACAAAGGTTATGTTGAATATCCAAATGTAAACATCGTAAATGAAATGGTTGATTTGATTTCTGCTTCCCGTGCTTATGAGGCAAATGCCACTGTAATTGATGGTGCAAAGGATATGTTCAGTGCCGCATTGGACATTGGCCGATAGTTGGTGTAAAATGTAAGGAGTAGGGGAAAATGATGAAATTTGCAGAATTTGGTTCTTTACAGATGACTCGTACAGAGCAGCAGCACTTTGGTGCAGGTAAAATTCAGCCTTTAACATATAAGCAGCCAGGTATAGGTGCTGTTTCTGGAGTAAAGGGTGTTAATTCTCATACTCAGGCTCCAGCAGTTACTTCTGCAGTTCACGGAAAATCTTTTCAGGATTACCTTATGGAAGCTGTGAATACAGTTAATAGTCAGCAGCTTGATGTAACAAATATCCAGGAAAAGCTTATTACAAGTCCAGATGAGGTTGATGTTCACGATGTTACAATCGCAATGTCTAAAGCAAGAATGAGCTTGAATCTTGCACAGACTGTAATTGACAGATTAGTAAGCGGCTGGAACGAAATCACTACAACGCGATAATAGCAAATAAAAAAACAATTTTTGTTCAAAAAATTGTTTTTTTATTTACGCGAAAAATGCGTTTTATCCAGCGCGGTAATTACTACTTATATATTATACTACATTTCTAATTGTCAAATTTATTCTCCTATGTTATAATTCATTAAATTTATATAAATTTCTTTAAAAGAAATTCGTTCACGGGAGGGGCACCTCCTGGTGGGAGGAAGAATGAACGAATGGCTTAAAAAGGTTATGGATTCGGCTAAAAATTTGTGGTCGAAGTGGAAACCTATCCAAAAAGTCATATTATTTGGCATTATTATAGTTGTTATTATTGCAATTGTAGCGGCAGCAAGGTTGTCTTCAAAACCTTCAACAGTTCGTCTCTTTAATGCCCCTGTTACTGACGATACTTCACTTACAAAAATCATGGACAGATTATCTCAGGAAAATGTAACTGCATATTCTGATGATAATGGTTATATTTCTGTTGATGATGATAGAACTGCTCGTCGTATGCGAGAAATTCTTATTAGTGAAAATCTTGTTCCTTCCAGTGTTGATCCATGGGCAGGTTTTTATGATCGAAGCTGGTCTACAACTGATGCAGATCAGAATGTAAAACTTAAAAATGCAATTCAGAAGCAATTAAAATTACACATTGAAGCTATTTCTGATGTAAACATGGCTGATGTTAATATTGTTCTGCCAGAGAATCAGTTGTTTGCAGCTGATCAGAATCCTGTAACTGCCAGTGTTATTCTTAAGGTAAATCCTTCAAGCAGTCTTCTTTCTGATAGAAATCGCATTCTTGGTATACAGCGACTTATTCTTTCTGCAGTAGAAGGCCTTCGAGAAGAAAATCTTATTATTACTGATTCAGAAGGTAATCAGATTAATGATTTTGAAGGCATGGCCGAAAGTGACCGTGTTGATATTATTGCAAAACAGCAGAAGCTCATTCGCAAGCAGGAAGTTGAAATCCGTGCAAAAATCTTAAAGGCTTTACAGCAGACTTTTGGTGAAGATCGCTGTAGAGATATGGTTGTTGCAGTAGAAATGGATATGTCTCAGCGTCAGAGTGATGCTACAGAATATTCACCAATTCAGATTAAAGCAGATAACCCTGATACTCCTTATGATGATTCAGAATATCGAGATACACTTCCAATTTCTCAGCAGACAGTTACAAAAGAATGGCAGGGAACTGGTTATAACCCAGAGGGGCCTGCTGGTGTAGAAGGTCAGACACCTCCAGTTTATTCTGATATGTCAAATGTAATAGGCCGTTCTACAGAAACTGGTGTGACACAGAATAATGTAATCAATACAAAACAGATTTCTGAAATTTCTTCTCCAAAAATTGATAAGATTTCTGTTTCTGTAAACCTTGATGGTAAATGGAAGAAGGTTAAAGATGATAATGGAAATATTATTATCGAAGACGGTTCTATTAAGCGAGAATATACTCCGGTTTCTGACAGAGAAATGGCAGATGCTGAACGTTCCATTAAAGGTGCAATTGGATATAACCGCGATAGAGGTGACTTGGTTGTAGTTACTAATATTGCTTATGATAGAGATGAAGAATTTGCAGCTGAAGATGATGCTTATTTTGCAGCAATCCAGAGAAAGCGTACAATTCTTATGATTCTTATTGCTGTTACTGTTGTTCTTATCAGCTTCATCTTATTCCGTATTATCAGTCGTGAGCTTGAACGCAGACGTCGTGAACGTGAAGCCAGACTTCTTGCAGAACAGCAGGCAGCCCGCGAACGTCAGCTTTGGGAAGCAAAAGACGAAGGTATGGAAGTTACAATGTCTGTTGAAGAAACAAGACGAATGGAACTTCAGGAAAATGCAATCAATATGGCAAAAGAGCATCCTGAAGATGTTGCAATGCTCATCCGTACATGGTTGATGGAGGAATAGAATATGGCAGATGATTTAACTACTGCAGAAAAACCTAGTTCTAATCCAAAACCTGTTCCAAAGCCTGGTCAGTTGAAAGCTGCTGGTGGCAGTGGTGGAAAAAAAGGTTCAAAGGATTATAAAAGTTTAACAGGTCGCCAGAAGGCAGCTATCTTCCTTATTTCTCTTGGTCCAGATGTTTCTTCCGAAATCATGAAACATTTGCGCGAAGATGAAGTTGAAACTTTAACTTTTGAAATTGCCCGTCAGGAAAAGGTAAATCCTGAATTTAAAGATGCTGTTCTTGAAGAATTCCAGGAATTGATGAATGCTCAGAACTTCATTACAACTGGTGGTATTGATTATGCTCGTGAACTTCTTGAAAAATCTCTTGGTTCACAGAAAGCTATTGATATTATCAACCGACTTACTTCAAGCTTGCAGGTTCGTCCCTTCGACTTTATCCGTCGTACAGACCCTGCACATTTGTTGAACTTTATTCAGCAGGAATATCCACAGACAATTGCCTTGATTCTGGCTTATCTGGAACCTGGAAAAGCTGCTGTTATTTTGCAGAACTTACCGGAAGATATGCAGGCCGAAGTTTCAAAACGACTTGCCACAATGGACCGTACATCTCCAGACGTTCTTCGTGAAGTTGAACGCGTATTGGAAAAGAAACTTTCTACACTGTCTTCAGAAGACTATACAGCTGCCGGTGGTGTTGAAGCTATCGTTGAAATTTTGAACCTTGTTGACCGTTCTTCTGAAAAATCTATTATTGAATCTCTGGAAGAAGACGATCCAGATTTGGCAGAGGAAATCAAGAAACGTATGTTCGTATTCGAAGATATCGTTATGCTTGACGACCGTGCTATTCAGAAGGTACTCCGCGATGTCGATCAGCAGGAATTGGCAAAAGCGCTTAAATCAGTTGATACAGAAGTACAGGATAAAATCTTCCGTAACATGTCTAAACGTGCCGCATCTATGCTTAAGGAAGATATGGAATTCATGGGACCAGTTCGCTTGAAGGACGTTGAAGAAGCTCAGCAGAAAATTGTATCTATCATCAGACGTCTCGAAGATAATGGTGATATCGTAATTGCTCGTTCTGGTGAAGACGAGTTAGTTTCATAGTTTGTTAAAATAGGATTTAATAAATGGCAAAAACAGTATTCCGCCCAGGTGAGGCAAAGGTTAGCGAAGATAAAGTAATGTTACCTCTCTTTAAAGATTACTCTCCAGTTGAGGAAATAATCGAAGAAGAACCTGAGGAATATACAGGTCCTACGGCCGATGATTTGCGTAGAGAAGCTGAAGCTTTTAAACAGAATTGGGAAGCAGAAAAACAGCAAATGTTTGCAAATGCTCAGACAGAGGCTAATGAAATTCTTAAAAAGGCTGAGGATGCTGCTTTTGCTGAAGTAAAACGTCAGACAGATGCTGCGGCAGTCATTAAGGCTGAGGCAGAGAAGCAGGCAGAATCAATTATACAGAAAGCAAAAGCCGAAGCTGCACAAATAGTTGCTGATGCACAAGCTCAGCAGCAGAGACTGGAAGCGGATGCTCGCCAATCTGGTTTTGATCAGGGACATGCAGAAGGTTACGAAAAGGGCGAAGCAGAAGTAAATCGTCTTATTGAACGTATGCATAAGATTCTTGAAGCTGTTATGCAAAGACGTGAAGAAATCTTGCAGGAAACAGAAAGTCAGATTGTTGAGCTTGTTATTCTTATGGCTCGCAAGGTTATTAAAATCCTTTCTGAAAATCAAAAGAATGTTATTATGGCAAATACTTTGGCCGCTCTTAAAAAAGTAAAGACTCGTGGTACAGTTACTTTGCGTGTAAATGTGGAAGATGTAAAGCTTACTGCAGCTCATACAGAAGAGTTTATACAGCATGTAGAAAATATTCAGGGAATTACAGTTCTTGAGGATTCTTCTGTTGAAAAAGGCGGATGTATTGTTGAAACTGACTTTGGTGCTATTGATGCACGTATTTCAAGTCAGCTTACGGAACTTGAAAATAAGATTCTTGAAGTTTCTCCTGTTAAAAATATTAAGAGACAGGATTCTCTTACATCAGCAGAATAATAGTCCAGTTATTTGGGGTGGGGAATGAAGTCTTCTTATACTGGTGAATTTAATTTTTCTAAATATTTGGAAAAGGTTGTAGATGCGGAAACAATTCTGTATACAGGACGTGTAACTGCAGTTCGTGGTCTTGAAATAGAAAGTGAAGGTCCACGTTCTGTTATTGGCGAAATGTGTACAATCAAGCTTCGTAATGGAACTATGCTTCAGGCAGAAGTTGTAGGTCTTTCTGGAAAAACTGTAAAGCTTTCTCCTTTTGGTGAAACTAAAGGAATTGAAGTGGGCTGTGAAGTTGTTGGTTCTGGTCAGAGTCTTATGGTTCCTGTAGGAAAAAATCTTCTTGGCAGAATGATAAATGCTTCTGGTCGACCTTGTGATGATAAAGGTGAAATTATTCCAGATGCATATTATCCTGCAGTTGCAAATCCTCCTTCCCCAAATGAACGAACAGATATTAACAGACGTATAACAACTGGTGTTCGTGCTATAGACTCAATGCTTACTGTTGGAAAAGGCCAGCGTCTTGGTATTTTCGCCGGTTCTGGTGTAGGTAAATCAACTTTACTTAGTATTATTGCCCGTAATACTGATGCAGATATAAACGTAATTGGTTTGATTGGTGAACGTGGTCGTGAAGTTCTGGATTTTGTGAACCGAGATCTTGGTGAAGAAGGAATGAAGCGTTCTGTAATTGTTGTTGCAACTAGTGATGAACCTTCTATCTGTCGTTTGCGTGCTGCTCAGGTTTGTACTGCAGTTGCAGAATATTTCCGCGATCAGGGTAAAGATGTTATGCTGATGATGGATTCAGTAACCCGATTTGCCCATGCACAGCGTGAAATTGGTCTTGCAAATGGTGAACCTGCTGCTCAAAAAGGTTATCCTCCTAGCGTATTTGATATGATTCCAAAGCTGCTGGAACGTACAGGTACAAATAAAAAAGGTACAATTACTGCTTTTTATACAGTTCTTGTTGATGGTGATGATATGAACGAACCAATTACAGATAAGGTTCGCGGTACTTTGGATGGTCACATTGTATTGAATCGAAAATTGGCACAGGCTTATCATTATCCTGCAATTGATATTTTGCAGTCTATTTCCCGTCTTTCTAAGCGTGTAAATGGCGTTCAGTCTAGAAAAGCTATAGGACAGGTTCGTACATGGATGGCAACATATCAGGAAAATGAAACAATGATTACTGCAGGTATTTATCAGAAAGGTAATTCTCCGGCAGTTGACCTTGCTATAGATAAACATATGGAAATCGAAGAATTCCTTAAGCAGGAAGAATATGAGCCATGCACTATAAAAGATACTTTGGACAGGCTTTCAGCCCTTACAGGAATTGAAATTCCTCAGGAAGAATATTCAGAGACACCAGCTATTGCAATTCCTACTACTGCTCAGATTGTAGATGCAGAAAAACAGCTGGAAAATAACTAATGAAGAAATTTTCTTTTGAATTACAGAAGGTTCTTGAATTTCGCAATTTTGAACGTCAGCAGGCAGAAGGGGAGCTGGCAAAAGCTCTTGCAGTTGAAAATGAAATCAATGAAAAGCTTAAGAAAATTGCCCAGCAGTATGCAGCTGTAAAAGCAAGAATGAAAGGTTCAACAGATTTTAGGGATGTAATAAGTCAAAGTCAGTATAATAATCTTCTTGATTATCAAAAAGAAGAATTACTTCGACAGCTTACCGAAGCAAAAATTGAAACAGAAAAAAAACGTGATATATTAAGAGAATGTATGAAAAAAACAACGGCCCTGGAAAAACTCCGGGACCGTCAGTTAGAAGACTGGAAAGCTGCTGCTGAATATGAAGAAGCAGAGCTTATGGATGATTTAAAAACAACCATCCATAAATAATTTTTCTATTCGTTAATCTTAAATGTAGCAACTGAGTCTGTAACGTTCTTAACTGCTTTATTTGTAATATCAACTATATTAGATATTCCATTTGAAGAATCAAGTAATGTTGAAACAGAGTTATTACAGTCAGAAATAGTTCTTTCAACATCTGCATTCATAGAAACAAGTTCATTACAAATAGTAGAAGTGTCTTTTGTAACTTCTGCAATTTTTTCTGCACTTGCTTTTACTGCCTTTGAACTGTTTTTCATGTCATCAAGAGAATCAAGAATTTCCTGTGCTTTCTGACCTTGTTCTTCTGAAGAAGATTTAAGGGCTGCAACAGAAATTTCAATATCACCAATTTTATTAATTGTATGTTCAAATGCAGATTCTACACTTTGTGAAGTATGGGAAATAGTATCAATCTGGTTCTGAATTAATTTAAGAGCTTCAGAAGAAGATTTTGCCTGTTTACTTGTAGTTTCTGCAAGCTTACGGATTTCATCAGCAACTACAGCAAATCCTTTCCCTGCTTCTCCAGCATGAGCTGCTTCAATTGCTGCATTCATGGCAAGAAGGTTTGTTTGACTGGCGACGGAAGAAATAACGGCGTTGGTTTCCAGAAGTGATTTAGATTGTTCTTTAACCTGAATAATCTGTTCTACAGAGGTTCTCAGTTCATTCTTGTTCTTGTCAGCAAAAGCAACAAGCTGAGAAACGTCATTAGAAGTTTTTTCAATTTCATTATTAACAGTAAGAACGTTCTTTGCTACTACACCAATAGAATTTGAAGAGATATCAATAATTTTGTCCTGTGTCTCGATTTCTTTATTAAGTTCATTAATCTGGTTCACTATTTCTGAAACTGAACTGTCAATTTTGTTTACAGAAACAGTTTGAGATTTTACAGTGTCAGAAACATTATTTACAGAACTTGTTGTTGCATCTACGCTTTCACTAATGATTTGTGCAGCACTTGATAGGTCTATACTGACTTCGTTAATTTCATCTGATTCCTGTCTTACTTTCTTAATAAGGTTTGACAGATTGCTTGTAAAAAGATTAAAACCTTCTGCAAGTTCGGCTGCTTCTTTTGTTCTTCCAACTTTTACTTTCTTGGTAAAATCACCTTTGGAAATTTCAGTACAGTATTTTGCCATTTTATTAAATTCTTTACCAATAATATTTCCAATAAATGAAAGAACAATACCAACAATAATAATAGCAACAAGAATGAAAATTAATACACGAGCAATAGCTTTATTGTTTTCTTCGGTAAAGTCAATAAGAGGACCGTAAATCACCACGTACCATGGAGTGCCTTCAATTCTTGAGGTTGCAAAATATTCACCGTTCTTAATAAAAGCCCTGGATGTTTTTAAAAGGAATTCATCTTTTTTTAAGTTCAACTGTTTTATGAAATCTTCTTCAAAAATACTGTCATTCATTACTTTATCAATGCTAGGATTAGTAATGTAGTATCCCTCTTCGTTTACAATAAAGGCTTCCGAGTTATCAGAAATTGAAAAATTATTTACAACGTCGGAGAGGTCATCAAGAATAATATCAATGGCACATACACCTAAAAGCTGATAATTTTCAGTTCTTACGTCAGTACTGATTGTAGTACAAATTTTACTTGTCATTGCATCAACATAAGGGTCTGTAATAACTACTTTTCCTGGATGAGCTATAGCATCTTTAAACCATGGTCTCTCAGGAGGCATCCAGTCTGGTTCAGGTTCCCATCCGGAACTGTCAACATAGAATCCACCTGGCTCGTAACGGGAAATTTCTGTGCCGTAGTAGAGTGAAAAATCTGAAGGCATTTCTGCAGTTAGGCCTTCTACTGCCAGCTGACCTGCTTCTAGTGTATGATTAGCTTTAAGAATATCTCGAAGACTTCGTATTGACTGTGAATAATCATTAATAACAAATCTAATCTGGTTGTTCAGCTTTTCTGCAGATGCTTCTGCAATCTGTTGAACATCATTATTGCTTGTGTGTTGAAGCAGTGTTCCAAATGTAATACAGATAAATGCTGTTAATGCAATCATAGGTAACAAACTGCTAATTAAAATCCTAAATGAAAGAGAAAGATTCTTTTTTTTGCTCATTTTATACTCCTAGTATTTAAATGCACTTCCACCAATAAATTCGCGGATAATTGAGCGTGGTGGGACGGCAGTTGGTGCAATTGTTGCAAAGTTTTCAAGAAATCGCAAGAGTCTCTGTGCTTCTGAATATTCTGGCTGTGTTGGATTAACACGGCGGAGAAGCGGAGCTGCATAAACACGAAGTACTGAAAGTTCGTAATCCAACGCAGTATTCAAAATAGCATCCGCATTGTCGTGGAATGGGAAAATATGTAATTCTTCACCACGCTGTACGCTTGGCCACATGGCAATAGTGCCTTCTGCTGGCTTTCCACGGAAGTTGTTATCGCGAACAATACGGCGGATTAGTCGGTTATCACTTGTAGAAACACGGTTATGATCATCAAGATTAAGCTGTGTAAGAGCTGAAAGATAAATTTTGAATTTCAGTTCGTCTGGAACCTTTGGTGTAAGAGCAGGATTTAATCCGTGGATTCCTTCCATAATCAGAATTTCATTTTCTGCAAGAGTCATCTTATTCTTGTCTTCAAAGAAGCTTGTTCCTCTGTGGAAATCATAACTTGGAATATTTACTTCTTTTCCTGCAAACAAATCAACAAGATTCTGATTCAACAATTCAATATCTAAAGCTTCCAGACACTCATAGTCTGGTTTTCCATTTTCATCTAATGGTGTTCTGTCATGACTTACATAATAATTATCAAGACTGATTACCTTTGGAACATAACCCATTGCCTGAAGTTCCAGACCAATTTTTTTTGCAGAAGTTGTTTTTCCAGAGCTGGAAGGACCTGCAATAAGTACAACACGAACCTTTTTGCTTTTTACAATCTGAGAAGCGATTTCTGAGATAAGTTTCTGCTGATGTGTCTCTGCAATATCAATAAAGTCATTGATTTTACGGTTTGCAATCATATCATTAAGAGAAGCTGCAGTTGTAACGTTAACACGTTTTCCCCATTCCTTGTACTGTTTGAAAAGACTGAAAAGCTTTGATTCATCTTTAAATGGAGGGAGTTGGTTTGGAGTCTTTGTTTTAGGGAATCGGAGTAATAGTCCGTCTTGATATTTTATAAGGTCAAATACTTGAAGTGCTCCTGTAGAAAGAACTAGTGGTCCAAAGTACAAATCTGAAAAATCATCAATTGTGTTAATCATGATTTTTGATGTACATGAATGATTTAACTGTTTTCTAGTTTCTTTAAGATTTAATTTTTCAAAAAGTTCTGCTGCCTGAGACCATGAGATTACACTTGTTTTTATTTTCAAATCCTGCGAAACAAGCTTCTGCATTTCTTTTTTAAGTGCTTCTGCTTCGATGGTTTCTCCATCAAAAGTGTAATAATAACCGTAACAAATACTGTTTCCAACAAGGAGACGCGCTTTAGGATTTATTCTATGAGCTGCTGCAGCCAGTAAAAGACATAGAGAACGTCTGTAAACTGACATACCTTCTTTTGTATTGTTGTAGACTGGCTCAACCTTGCAGTCATATTCAAGTGAAGAGTCTAAGGAACATAATTCATTGTTTACTTTAGCAGCTACAAGTCTGTTTCCATTTATGTTAAATTCAGGCATAAAGCTGAAAACCTGTGTTCCTAGTTCTGTTTCTGTAGTTTCTTCTTTTCCGTTTCTTATAAATGTTACTTTGATAGGTTTTGCCATAAGTTGTACTCCTAAAAAAAAATTAACACTTTTTGAGATTTCTTTTCAAAGTAATTATAAATGTCAAGTTGGAATTTGTAAAAGAAAAATGCATATAATATGGAAAAAGAATTAATAAAATATGTCAGTAATTGAATATTATTGTTATTTTTGTTATATTTATCAAAATAATCTGTAATTAATATTTTATAAAAGGAGTTCCCATGTCAGGACACAGTAAATGGGCCACCATTAAACATGCAAAAGGCCTTGCCGATGCAAAACGCGGTAAAATCTTTACAAAATTCATTAAGGAAATCTCTATCGCAGCTCGTATGGGTGGTGGAGATCCAAACTCTAACCCACGTCTTCGTACTGTAATCATTAAAGCTCGTGCAGCTAACATGCCTAAAGATAACATTGACCGTGCTATCAAAAAAGGTACTGGTGAAGATGGCGGAGCAGCTTACGAAGAATTCTTGTATGAAGGATACGCTCCAGGTGGAGTTGCTGTAATGGTTGAAGTTCTTTCTGATAACAAGAACCGTGCAGCTGCAGATATTAAGAACATTTTCAACAAATCAGGTGGAAACCTCGGTACAACAGGTTCTGTATCTCGTATGTTCCAGAGAAAAGGTACAATCGAACTTGATGCTGAAAAAGTAAGCGAAGATGAAGTAATGGAAGTTGCTTTGGAAGCTGGTGCTGATGATATCGTAAATGAAGACGGTGTAATCACTGTAACAACTTCTCCAGATGCATTTACTGCTGTTGCTGAAGCTCTTCAGGAAAAAGGATTTGAAACACTTTCTGCTGATGTAGGAATGGTTCCAGATGCTTACACTCCAGTAGATAAAGATACAGCTGCAAAAGTTCAGAAAATGATTGATCGTCTTGAAGATAATGATGATGTTCAGAACGTATACCACACAGCTGAATATCCAGACGACTTCGAACCAGAAGAATAATAGATAATTTTTATCTTAAAAAAAAGCTCGTTGCTTATGCAGCGAGCTTTTTTTGTTTAACCGCAGATGTTACAGACTAATATTTTTCACTTCCAGATTCTCAGATACTTAATCAGATACGCCGATGTCAGTCATTGGTGTATCATTTTTTTTGTGGTACGCTGATGTCAGTCATTGGTGTATCTTTTTTTTGTTGGTACGCCGATGTCAGTCATCGTTGTATCATTTTTTTGATGGTACGCTGATGTCAGTCATCGTTGTATCACTTTTTTTTGTTTTTAACCACAGATGGACGCAGATAAACGCAGATGTTATAATTGTTTCGATGTTGCAGAGTAATTTTTCTTCACTTCCAGGTTCTCAGATTGTTAATCAAACTCAGAAAAAACAAATTCGCCGTGTTTTGGGAATTGACCCCGGGCTTGCTAACACAGGTTTTGGGGTTGTGGATTATGTTAACGGTCGTTACCGTATGGTAAGCTACGGTTGTATTTCTACCGGGGCAGACGAACCTCATGGTCAGCGGCTTATGAAAATTTATTCTAATTTATGTGCAATCATTGATGAATTTAAGCCAGATGAAGCCGGAATGGAAACTCTATATTTTGCCAGAAATGTAACTTCTGCTTTGAGTGTTGCAGAAGCTAGAGGTGTTTGTACTCTTTGTCTTGCTCAGCACGGAATTGAATTGGGGGAGTATCAGCCGAATCAGATTAAACAGGCAGTTACTGGAACTACAAAGGCTGATAAAAAGCTGGTAGAGAAATATGTTAAGATTCTGCTTGGACTGGAAGTTGAACCTAAGCCTGATCACGCTGCAGATGCTCTTGCTGGTGCTATTACTCATCTTCATTATAATTCGCATAAAAATTGATTTACTGTTATCATTTATTTGCCGTGACTTTTTTAATGAGCTTTATAAAAGATCTTAATAATGACGCTATGACTGATGCTCAAAGACATCAGAGATTTTTGCTTGTACTTTTTGCCGAAGTTATCATAGTTGGTTTTTTGACCTTTGTTACGGTATCAGATTTTTTCTGTAGTACTTCTGGTTTTGTATACACTTGCTTTATTTTTTTCGGCAATTACAAAAGGAATCTGTAAGCCAGAAGCTTTTGGAATCAGCCGTAATTAAAGAACATAATAAAGTTGTTGCTATTTCAATGCAGACTATTATTGCTATCAGTAATGCTGTAGAAGCAAAAAATATCAATGTAGGTAAACATTCATTACGAGTTGCCCACTTTTCTTGTTTAATTGTAGAAAAAATGGGGTGGCCAGAAGATGAAATACGACGTCTTCATACTATTGCTATGCTTCATGATATTGGAAAGATTGGAATAGATAGTAAGATTTTAAATAAAAAAACTTCCCTTAGTGATGATGAGTTTGAGAAAATGAAGGAACATACCGTAATTGGTGGTAGGATTCTAAAGGGATTAACAATTATTCCTCAAGTAGATGCAGGTGCTAATTATCATCATGAACATTATGATGGTAAAGGTTATCCTGAGTGACTTAAAGGTCTTAATATTCCTATTGAGGCTCGAATAATCTGTGTTGCTGACTCTTTTGATTCAATGAAGAATCCACGAGGATTTACAGTTTCTTTAGATAAGGACTCCATAAAAAATGAACTTATTAAGGACAAGGGAAGTTCTTCTTACCAGATATTCAGAAATTTTTATTTCAAGATATTTTATTATTTATGATATTGATTTAATTGTTGCAACTATTGCTATGCAATTGGTGGAAGTATATTAAAGGATTTGACACTTATTCCTAACATTGATCTGGGAGCAAAATCTCATCATGAACGATTTGATGGACGAGGTTATCCTGAAGTTATATATGAGCGTTTATCTTTAGTTAATATATTTATAATTCTTTATTTTTCATTTATACTGTTATTATGTTTAATTCTATAACTGGCATTATTACTGGCAAATTTCCAAAGCAGGTTTTTTTAGAGAATAACGGAATTGAGTGGGATATTTGTGTTCCTGATTCAAATCTTGAAATGCTGCCACCTGTTGGTAGTGAAGCCCGAATTTTTACTTATCTTCAGCATACAGATATGATTATGAGTCTTTTTGGTTTTGCTTCAGCTGATGAGCGTACTTTGTTTTTTGATTTACTTAAGGTTGAGGGAATTGGTCCAAAAGGTGCTATTAAGATTATGAGTAGTGTTTCCAGTGGACGTTTGATGGAAGTTCTTGAGCGGGGTGATGTGGAGATGCTGGAAAAGGTTCCTGGAGTTGGTAAAAAGACTGCTGCCAAGATGATGCTGGCTTTGAAAGGCAAGTTAAGTCTGAGCGAAACTTCTACTGTTGTAAGAGTTGAAAAGCCTGTTGCCTTTGGAGATGTTATTAATTCTCTTGCTACTATGGGGTATGATAAACGTCTGGTAGAACAGAAAGTTGCTCAGCTAGTAGAAGAACTTTCTAAGGATGCTGATTTTGAAGGTAAATCGCAGAAAGATAAGGAAGATTTGATTTTCAGACGTGCTATTGTATCCTTGGCATAAGGAATTTATTCACAGATTACACGAATTTTACGGATAAAATAATAATTCATCCGTGACAAAGAAAAGAGAATGTATGGAAGATTTTGATAATACAGATTTTAGTTCAATAGTTCGAGCGGATATAAGAAACTCTTTTGATGAGCAGGATAATAAGCTTCGTCCAAAAATGCTTAAGGATTTTCTTGGGCAGGAAGCCATCAAGGGAAATCTTTCTACTTTTATTGAAGCTGCAAAGCAGCGTCAGGAACCATTGGATCATCTTCTTTTAATTGGTCCACCAGGTCTTGGAAAAACCACTTTGGCCCAGATTACTGCCAATGAGCTTGGGGTAGATTTTAAAGTAACTTCTGCTCCTGCGTTGGAAAAACCAAAGGATCTGGCTGGTATTCTTAGTACAATTACAGAGCGAACAGTATTTTTTATTGATGAAATCCACCGATTAAAGCCTGCAATTGAAGAAATGCTTTATATTGCAATGGAAGATTATGAACTGGACTGGATTATCGGGCAGGGGGCTGCGGCTCGAACTGTGCGTATTCCTATTCCTCCTTTTACTCTTGTAGGGGCTACAACTAAGGCAGGTTCTGTTAGTTCACCATTGCGTTCCCGTTTTGGTTTTATTCCACGTTTTGAGTTTTATACTCAGGAAGAACTGGCAAAAATTATAATTCGTTCTGCAGGAATACTTGATGTTCAGATTGAAAAGGATGCTGCTTTGCTTCTTGCTCAGTGCTGTCGTGGAACTCCTCGTGTGGCAAACCGGGTTTTACGACGAATGAGAGACTTTGCTCAGGTTGCTGGAAGTAATGTGATAACTGTAGAAACTGTTGATGAAGGCCTTAAAAAGCTTGATATTGATGAAATTGGTCTTGAAAAAGCTGACAGGGATATTCTTTTGAGTATTATCCGGAATTTTGGTGGTGGACCTGTAGGGGCTGAAACTCTGGCTATCAGTATTGGTGAAAGTATTGATACTTTGGAAGATTATTATGAACCATATTTGATTCAGTGTGGACTTCTGCAGAGAACACCAAAAGGTCGAATGGCTACTGCCAAGGCTTATGAGCATCTGAAAATTGAAGGTGATAAAACTGCCGGCGATGGACAGGGCACTTTATTTTAATTTGTGAATATAAGAGGCGTGATAAAAATTACGTCCATGTAATTTTTATCTCTAAAGTTTGTTCATGCGTTGCATTCACAAGCTTTGATTCTCGCCATCCATGGTTCGCCGCTAATGCGGTGTTTTATAAGAGTGATATATGAAAACATCTGATTTTAATTTTGATTTACCAGAAGAACTTATTGCCCAGCATCCTAGTGGAGTGCGTGGTCAGGATAAATTAATGCTTTTGAACCGGGAAACTGGGGAAGTGGAGCATCATATGATGGATGATTTGCCATCTCTTATTACACCAGATACTCTGATGGTTTTTAATAATTCTCGTGTCCGACGTGCAAGAGTTTATGGAATTAAGGAAACTACAGGTCGAGAACAGGAATTTATGTTCCTTAATACTATTGATAAGGAATGTACAACCTGGAATACCATGGTAAAAAATGCGAAAAAGCAGAAGCCTGGAATGCATTATAAATTTCCAGACGGAACTATTGGCACAATTATTGATGTTCCAGGTAATGCGGGAACAGAATTCCGTGCCATGAAGTTTGATTTTGCCATTAATGAGGACTGGTTTGAACGTAACGGCCATATTCCTCTTCCTCCATACATTCGCCGTGAAGATGATGATACTGACAGTGAACGTTATCAGAATGTATATGCTGATCAGACTGGTTCTGCGGCTTGTCCTACTGCGGGCTTGCATTTTACAGAAAAGATGTTTGAACGTCTTGATGCTGCGGGCATTGAACGTTGTTTTGTAACTTTGCATGTTGGCTTGGGAACATTCCTTCCAGTTCGTGAAGATGAAATTGAAAATCACAAAATGCATGAAGAATGGTATACAATCCCTGTAGAAACAGCCCGAAAAATCAACGAGGCGAAAAAAGCCGGACGACCAATTCTGGCAGTAGGCACTACATCGGTTCGTACTTTGGAAAGTGCTGCTAAAAAAATTATTGATGAGGGTGGTGTGCCTGGTGCAAATGGAGAATGGGTTCAGTCTGGAACAACTTCAACATCAATTTTTATGTACCCAGGATATAAATTTAATGTTGTAGATAAAATGTTTACAAATTTCCATACTCCTGAAAGTACACTGATTATGCTTGTAAGTGCATTTGCCGGAAAAGACCACATAATGAATGCCTATAAACAGGCCGTAGAGCAGAAATATAGATTCTTTTCTTACGGTGATTGCATGTTTATACGCTAACTTTGTCATTTTCGGGCTTGTCCCGATAATCTAGATTCCTGGATTAAGTTCGAGAATGACATTGATTCTATGTTAACTGTTCAAAGCTATATCTGACCAGATTAAAGAACTGTTGTTTCATAACATCAGAAATCATCTGGTCGATAGAAGCTTTCTGGAATTCTTCCGCAACTAATTCTTCAATTCTAGTTATATCTTTTTGTGTAAGAGGAAGTCTTGTTCCAATCATTGCATTTTCAAAATCCTTACTACAGAAAGTGAATGGACCTGCAAAAGCAAGATGTACGTTTAACAGTGTATTTTTTTCTGTGTCGGCAATAAATGCAAAGGATGCGGA
This sequence comes from Treponema sp., assembly GCA_016297805.1. Classification (GTDB taxonomy): domain Bacteria; phylum Spirochaetota; class Spirochaetia; order Treponematales; family Treponemataceae; genus Treponema_D. The sequence continues at coordinate 42,272 of JAEDFX010000003.1, forward strand.
GTTGTGACCAATTTTTTGTTCGTGTCCAATTTTCCGGAAAATAGAAAGTTCAGCGTTCACCAGAGGAATTCTGATATTTGAAAGAATAAAGCCTTCTGGAATACTCTTGAAATTTCGAATATTTTCCATTTTAGTTTCAGTTTGATTTTTAAATTCAAGTTTTGCATCCAAAGCCAGAAGGGGAGCATAAAGAGTATGCTTAAATCCCGAAGAACAAATATTTCCTCCAACAGTTGCCATATTACGGATATATGGAGTTGCAATACTATTCAATGCTTCAGTTAAAATCTGAGGAAGATGATTCTGGCCTACATGTTGAAGCTCTGCTAAGGTTGCTCCAGGTCCTACTTCAATAAAACGCTCATGTCTGATAATTTGAGAAAGTTCTTTAATGCCATGGGTAGAAACAAATTTTTCTGGAATGTCTTCCAGATTAGTGCAACCACCTACAATTTGAATTCCTGGATTATTATTAAGAGTTTTTATCAGTTCAAATGTATTTTTTGCGTAAAGAATAGTTTTAGTCATTACTTACCCTCTGCAAAGGTTTATTTGATAGTTGAATAGAATAAATGATTCCATTAACAAGAGTTTCCAGGTCTGTACAGCATGGAGAAAGCGTTCTTACATAATCTGTTATTTCCTGGCGGGTAGGCATTTTTGTAAGTTTAAGAATCTGATAAGCAGCAAAAATTTTACCTGCATTACAATATCCACAAAGCTTGATCCCAGCCTTTGAAAAACCGTTCATAATAATGGAATATTCTTCAGTTTTTACAAAATAATCCAACGTAACAATATCATTATTTTTTACTATACCAACAGGAATTTTGCAGGCTGGAACAGGTTTATCTTCCAATAGAACTGTACATGCACCACAGAATCCCTCAGCACATCCACTTTTTACAGCTGTACATCCATTTTTGTGGAGGATCTTCATAAGTGATTCATCTGCATTTGCTTCAAGAATAATTTTAGAACCGTTAAGAGTTACTGGAATTTTCATTTTTTATTCTCCTTGCTTTTGAACATTTCGGACTCTGTTCTTTATTAATTCAAAAAGCTGAACTTCTGTACAAGGAAGTGCAGTAAGCTGGGTTGTTAAAGCAAGTGATAAGGCTGAAGAAAAAGCTGCTGGTAAAGAATTATGAACTAAACCACCAATTTGACCTGATTTATGGGAAGATTTTATAAACTGAATCTTAATCTGATCGCAGGTTACCATTTTACCTTTTACAAGTGTTGCCAGTTCCTGCTGTATTTCCAGCTTTATTGATTTTTGGGCTGCAGCTTCATCAAACAATTCGCCACAATCAATGGCAATCCAAATACCTTTGATTTTCTCGCTATATGTGTATGTATCAAGTTCAACTTCTACTACTGTAGCAATAAAAGATGTATTTACAAATGGTGAACCACAGAAATTTTCTTTATCCCACTTTCCTCTGGATGATTTCTGTACAGCTTTTTTTGAAGAAATTGGTAAAGGCTGGTGGAATCTTTTCTTTTGAATTTCCATACAACATTTTCTGATAACATCATTCATAATTCCAAGAGAACTATTTGTGTCTTCAGGGCTTTCTGGCAATTCTTCAAGTCGGAATTCAGAATCAATGACTATATTCTGTTTTGGAATCTGGAGAATTTCAGATGCAGAAGTTTTCCAGATATCCTGAATTACTTCTGAAGGTTTTATTGTGTGAATAATGAGTTTATTATCGGTTGTAAGTGTTACTTCAATTTTCAAATCGTTTGTAAATGAAACACTTCCATTATAGCCAGAAGCAACAAAGCCTGTACCAACTCCTATTCCTCGTAAAGGCAATGCAAAGAAAGGTTTACTGTCTTTTTCTATGCGGTCAATGGCTTCCATTTGGAAGGATGCATATTTTCTGTTGAAATCACTACTGGAAATTGCAGTCTTTAAAACTTCGGAGGTATTATTTACCTGAATATCAAATGGGAAAGCTGATAGTTTATTATCTTTTCCTAATGAAGAGTTTAAAACTCTTACATCGTAAGGAAGATTTTCGGTTTTCGTAGCAATTTTTTCTATTTCATTTTCTATTGCAAAAAAGGCCTGAGAATCTACGATTTTGATGGAGATTGAACTAGGTGGATTTTTTGAGGTGTGGGTATTTGTGTGTATATATAGATTTTCTGGCTGATAGTAGTTACATGCTGCCAGTGTAATTCTATCAGTGATTTCCTGAGCAAATGGATTGGTTGTTCCAACATCAATATCAATATTGATTTTAAGGGCTAAGATTTTGCCATCTTTATTTGCAGCTGTATTGTAAGTAATTTCAGTTTTTAATCCAGGATCCATAAAGGCTGTCTGTTCTGCCTGTGAAAGTACTAATTTTACTGGTTTTTTTGTAAGATATGCAGCAAGTGCTGTTTGAATTGCCAGTTGAGTAGTTCTCCATAAACCTGTTGGATATAGACTTGAAATTTTTGTTTTATGTATAAAAATATTTTCCAGTTTTATATCAAGAGCTTCAGAGATAGCTTTTTGCGTAAAAGTTACCCATCTTGAAGGAGCATAAACATGAAGATTTGCACCTTCCATATAGCAGAATGCTCCTTCTGTTTCCTGCCATTCTGGAGAATCAACATCCTGAGTCCATGTATCCGAGAATGTGAAATCAGCCTTTTCAAAAAGCTCCTTGTCAACTTCTTCTATTGTTTTAGTTTCGTATAATCCGTATTTTATTTCCCGGGTTTCAATTGTAACGTTAGGATTTTCTTCAATGTGTGATTTGTCGATTACAGTATCAAGAGAAGGCATGTCATTAATTTGATCAACGAATTCATCAAAATCGTTAGTTTTATCTGCATCCTTCTGCTGTTGCTTCATTACATTGTGCAAAGCATCTTCCAAATCTTCAACATCAAGGTTTACGCTGACATTTTCCAATAATTCATAAAGCGCATCTTCATCAGGGCCTACTAAAATGCCTAATGGTTCTCCAGTGTAGGAAATTGAATCATGACCAAAAATTTTTATGTTTGTTTTGTTTATTTTTAAAAATTTCTTAGCCGGAATATCATCAGCAGTGAAGAAAGAATAACCTTCTGGTAAATCAGAAACAGTTATACTTTTTACTTTTCCCGCAGGTGCAGGACTTCGAATCAGTGCAGCATAAAGAGTATTCTCTTTTTCAAAATCACTGTAAAAACCTGTGGCATCGAGAGATCTTATTAATTTTTTTTCTGATGATTTTCTTGCGGCCATTAATTATTTCCTGTTTTCGTTACCAATCTTAATTACAGTATCAATAACAAGCTGAGCTTGTTCTTCAGTCATATCAGGGTAGAGTGGTATTGAAATTGTTCTCGAATATTGATTTTCTGCATTTGGAAAATTTTCTGCAGTAAAATCTGGATACAATTTTTTCCAATAAGTAAAATGGAAGATAGGAATAAAGTGCACAGAGATTCCAAGTCCAGATTCCTGCATTTTTTTAGCAAATTGCTCACGGGTAATAGAAAGTTTTTCAGGAATGATACGCATCAAATATAAATGCCATGAATTTCCTTCTCCATCTGGTGGCAGCTGAATAAAATCTACGTCTTTAAATGCTTCATTATATTTTTCAACAATTGTTTTTCTCTGTTCATAGAATAATTGAGCTCGTTCCACCTGACAACAGCCTAATGCTGCAAGTACGTCTGGAAGATTGAATTTGTAACCTGGTGCAACAATGTCATATTCCCAGGATGCACGAGGTGATGTGTAACGATCCCATGTTGTTCTATCCATTCCGTGCATACGCATCATGGTCATATGTTTTGCCAGTTCTGGATTACGGGTACAAACCATTCCACCTTCTGCAGTTGTAATTGTTTTTGTTACATAAAAAGAGAAAACTCCGACATCTCCAATTGTTCCTGCATATCCCAAATGTGTTGGAGAGGGAAACGAATGTGCTGCATCTTCAATAACATAGATTTTGTGTTCTGGTGTACTGTATTTGTCTGCCAGAGCTATTATTTTTTCCATGTTACAGATGTTTCCCGCAATATGAACAGGCACAATAGCCTGAACCTTTCTGCCGTTTTCAGCATCTTTTTTTAGGATTTCTTCTATTTTGTCCGGATCAATATTGTATGTATCTTTTTCTACATCAGCGAAATAAACATCTGCATTTAAGTGGCGGGCACAAGCGGCTGTGGAAACAAAAGTGTATGGAGTTGTGATAACCGCAGTTCCAGCTTTTACACTGCAGGCTTCCATTGCAAGAATCATACCAGATGTATTTGAGTTTACTGCAAGACTGATAACTGGATTGCGTCCTTTTGCTGCATCATCAGAAGTTGTAACTGCAGCACTGAATTTTTTTTCAAAATCCAAAGCATATTTACCTGTAGTAAGCCATCCTGAACGTAAAACATCTAAAACGGCATCTTCTTCTGCTTTTGTAATAGCTGCTCTGTGAAAAGGTACTTTAATCTCTGCCATAATCTGTTCCTATAGTAAATCTGTGCGTTTTTGTCCGTCAGTTTTAATTTCTTCATAAAAATCTTTAAGGCTTTTACAGTCTTCGCATAATAGCGCAACCAGTTTTTCACGGTTTCTGAAATCTTCTTCAGCTCCTTTTGTGAAATAACAGATTGGATAAAGTTTTTCAAGCAATTTCTTCAGTCGTTCAGGTTCATAATCCTTATTATCCAAAGTCAAAAGCTTTTTGTATTCTGTTGGAGTCGGATTCTCTTCTTCAAGCCAGAGAGGTTCAATTAAACGTTCGCCTTTGCGGGCTCCAACAATTTTAATATCTATATCTTTATAAGGTTCAAGACCACTGAATTTAATAATCTGTTTTGCCAGATCAATGATTTTAATAGGTTCACCCATATCTAAAAGATATGATTTTCCGTTCTGACCAACACCACCAGTCTGTAGAACCAAAGAACAAGCCTCCGGAATTGTCATGAAAAATCGAACCATGTTTTCGTCTGTAACTGTAATTGGGCCACCAGTTTTAATCTGATTTTGGAATAGTGGAAGAATTGAACCTCGGCTACCAAGTACATTGCCAAATCGAACAAACATAAGAGCCTGAGTTTTATCTGCAACCTTAGCAGCATCAAGAACTAGTTTTTCACAAAGCATTTTAGAAACACCATAAACACTTACAGGAGAAACAGCCTTGTCTGTTGAAATCAAAACAAACCTGTGGACTTTATGTTTAAGACATGCATCAAGAAGATTCTTTGTCCCAAAAACATTGTTTTCAATTGCGGCAACCTGATTTTCTTCCATCATAGGAACATGTTTATAAGCGGCGCAATGGAAAATTACATTACACTTTGTCTGCTTTATTATGTAATCCACATATTCGCGGTCACGCATATCTCCAATAATAGGTACAACGGTGGCTTTTTCTCCAACACCTTCCTGCTGTAAAAGACGGAGCTCTCGGTAAATCTGGCAGATAGAATTTTCTCCATGACCAAAAAGATAAAGCCGTTCAGCTCCACCAGAGAGCAGCTGTCGTGCAAGTTCAGAACCTATGGAGCCACCTGCTCCTGTAATGAATACACGTTTTCCCCGAAGATAGGAAAGACTTTCTTTAAGACTTATTGTTACAGGCGTGCGTCCAAGAATATCCAGAGGATCAATTTCTCGAGTTTGAACAAGATGTGCTGTGCCAGTTACAACCTGACTGATTCCAGGAAGAATTTTAATGTGAGAAAAACCATTTTTTGTAAGGGTTTCGTATATTTCCCGAATTCGCTCGGTTGGGGCAGAAGGAATTGCGATAATAGCTTCATCTAAATCTGAATTCTGAAGAACGGAAGCCACACTTCCAATAGGACCTAATACAGGAATTCCATCAATAGAGGTCCCTATAAGATCCTTATTGTCGTCAATAAATGCGTTTACTTTTCCAAAGATTTTTTTTCGCTTGATATCATCTGCAATGGTTTGACCAGCAAAACCTGCACCAATGATGTAAATACGTTTTTCCATTTTCCCAAACCCAAAATTAATTTTATCACATGTAAAGACATTCCGCAATTATTGAAAAAAGTTGAAAAAAAAACTAAACCACTTTGTGCTTTTCACCGATGAAATATTTGATAGTCGATAAAACTTTTGGGGTGTTTTCTATGGGGAAATTTAAAAGACTTATAGTTATGCTTACACTGGGCTTATGTGCAGCTAGTTGTTTTGCAAAGCAGATATGCTTTCAGGTAGTACAGCATGATAACTCTGCAACAGATGTAACAGAGCAATCATTAACAATTGAAGATGAAGTTCTGAATAAGTTTTTTGAGTATGGGTTTATTGTAACAAATGCAGCTGCTCAGGTAGCAGTTTCTGACGGTTCAAATGAAAAAATTTATAAAACTGGAATCGGTGAAGCTTTTAATGGATTTTCTGATTATTTTGTTCAAATAAATCTATTCTTTTCAAAGGATGAAAGTACAACTTCTTCAAAATCTGATTTGAAGAAAATTGATTTTTCCATTGCAAATGCAAAAACAGGAACAAAGCTTGCTGACAGTTGTATGGAAAATATTAAATTAGAACATAAAAAAGATGATTTGAAGAAGGTCTCTTCAACTCTTGTAAGTGAAATTAATAAAGCATTGAAAGAAAATAAAACCAAAGCTTAAGCTTAGGATGGGTAGGGATATGAAAAATAAAAAGATTTTAACAAAGGTAATGGTTGTTCTTGCAGCATGTTTTATGTTTGCATCTTTTAGCCCATCCTTAGATGGAAGGGCTGTGGTAGTTGAGTCAGGAGTTTTTCCTCAGGGGCTCTTTGCAAAAACAGTGGGATATTTACCTGGTGATATTATCAGTGTTGCCAATATTACAGGCGAAACAACAGTTGATTTGCTTGTAATTGGTGCACTTGATCCTTCTGAAGGTGTAGCAATTATGCTTTCACCAGAAGCTGCAGATGCTATCGGTATTGATAAAGACGCAAACAATATTGTTAAGATTACAAAACGTTCTGGTCAGGATGAACGAGTTTATGGAACAGCGATTATTGCTAAACAAAATCCTGGAGAAGTAGAACAGGACGTGGCTCCAGTTATTAAGGAAGAAGAAGAGTCTTTTGATGCTGCACCTGCAAAGGAAGCATTTGTTGAAGAACTTCCAGAAGAAGAGGAAGAAGAATTCATTGCAGAAGAAGAAATTCCTGAAGAAACAGCAGAGGATGAATCAGAAGATGAATTTGAAGAAGAATTTGAAGCTGATGAAGAAGAATTTGAAGCTGAAGTAGAAGATGAATCTGAAGAAAATCTTGAGGAGGAGAATGTAATTCCAGAAGAAAAGGAATCAGAAGATGCAGAAACTGAAGAGACAGAAGAAACTCCAGATTCAGAATTTATAGAAGAAACTGAAGAAGAAGCCGTAGCAGAAGAAGATTTAGAAGAAGCAGAAGAAGAAGCCGAAACAGAAGAAGATTTAGAAGAAGAATACGAAGAAGAACCTCTTGTAGATTTACCTGTAGAAACAGAAGAAACAACAGATGAAGAAACTGAAGAGACGGTTGAAGCTGAAGAAGAAACTGATGCTGAAGAAGAAACTGAAGCTGAAGCAGAAGAATCAGATACTGAAATAGAAGAAGAAATTGGTCTTCCATTTGATGAAGAAGCTGAGGAAGAATATATAGTTCCTCTTCCATTAGCACCAGTGGAAGAATCTGTAGAAGAAGAAGTTCCTGAATTACCTTATGAAGAAGAAAGCGAAGATGATGATACAATTGATGCAATAATTGAAGCTGAACTTGAAGATTATGAGGCAGAGAACTATGATGAATCAGAAGAAACAGAAGAATATGAAGCAATTGTGCTTGTTCCTGTAGATGCAGTTCCTCCTGTAACTGAAATTGAAGAAACTGACGAAAATGAAGTATCAGTTGAAGAAACAACTTCTGTTGAAGAAGCTCCTGCTGTAGAAATAGACGAAGTAGAAGATGTTGAATCAGTAGAAGATGATGTTGATGAAAATGCACCAATTATTATCGAACCTGTTGCCTCTACAGAACCTGCTCCAGTTGTTGTGGAACCAGTTAAAGAAACAGCAAAAGAATCAGTACAAAAATCTGAAATGTCGTATGAGAAATATATGGTAGGTGGTCTTGGAGATTTACAGTCTGGTAAATATTATATTCAGCTTGCGGCTCTTACAAGTGATGAAAATATTATGGAAATAGTAAATAAATATTCTAAGAACTATCCTATCACAATTGTTCCAATGGCAGGTGGTGTCAGAAAACAGGTTATGGTGGGACCTCTGTCTATGGATGAATATGCAGTAGTTCTTGAACGATTCAAGTCTTACGGTTATAAAGATGCTTTCTTAAGAAAGATTAAATAATATAAATTGAGTTAAATGAAAAGACTGCCAGAGATTCTGACAGTCTTTTTTTTTTGTATAGATACAAGGCGTCAAGGGACATTAGCTTTCGGCTCATTCTATGCCCTTGACATCCTCGTTTTTACATTAAAATAATCCTTCGGATTATATAGTGTAGATACGTCTGGTCAAGACACGCTTCGCTCAAGGTCTTGACACAGCCGTTTCTATACCATAGAATCCTACGGATTATATGGTATAGATCCATCCTTCAGGAGCAGGGAGTCTGCCCATCTGGATTCCTGTTAATGTTTCATAGATTTCTTTGAGTTTTGGACCCATTTCATCTTTGCCTTCATTAAAGATGATAGATTTTCCGTGATCGTCAATCTGTCCAACTGGAGAAATTACAGCTGCAGTTCCACAAAGACCACATTCTACAAAGTCACCAAGTTCATCTTTGGAAATCTTTCTTTCTTCAACTTCCATCTTCAAGTATTCTTTAGCTACAATTACCAAAGAACGACGTGTAATAGAAGGAAGAATTGAGTCTGATTTTGGAGTAACAAGTTTTCCGTCTTTTGTGATGAAAATAATGTTAGCTCCACCTGTTTCTTCAAGATATGTGTGAGTAGCTGGGTCAAGATACATATTTTCTGCATAACCACATTTATGAGCATCTACAATATTATGCAAAGACATAGCGTAGTTCAAACCTGCTTTAATATCACCAGTTCCATGAGGAGCTGCACGGTCCAAATCAGAAAGACGTACTTTAATAGGTTTTACACCACCTTTGAAATATGGTCCTACAGGAGTTACCAGAATACGGAACTGATATTCATCAGCTGGTTTTACACCAATAACTGCGTTTGAACCAAACATGTATGGACGAATGTAAAGAGTTGCTCCTGATCCATAAGGTGGAACCCAGTCTTTGTTTGCTTCAATTGTCTGGAGTACAGCTTCAATGAATCTATCTTTTGGGAATACTGGCATTTCCAAACGTTTACAAGAAGTTTCCATACGATCAGCATTCAGGTCTGGACGGAAAGTAACGATGTCACCAGATTCTGTTGTGTAAGCCTTAAGACCTTCAAATACTGTCTGTGCATACTGGAGGACACCTGCACATTCACTGATTGTTACAGTGTGATCTTTTGTAAGTTTTCCTTCATCCCATTCACCGTTTTTCCAGTTACAAACATAACTTTTAGATGTTTCCATGTAACCGAATGGTAAGTTGCCCCAATCTAAATTTTTCTTTCCCATTATATTTATCCTCCTGAAGATTCGCTGCGCAAAATCTTCAAAAAATTTAAAAATACTTTATTTGTGAAATCTATTTTAACCTTTTATTAATTCAGAGTAAAGAGAATAATTTAAAGTTGTAATTTATATGCTAAAGTAAAGGAATGGTACAGTAAAAAAATGGAACAGTAAAGACTGACATGGGTGTACCATGGTACACTCATGTCAGTCTTTACTGTTCCATTCCTTTTTCAGCTATTCGTAGAATTTGTTTATTAGTCCAAGAACAGAGTTGATTTTCTGAGTTTCTTCCTTTGAGAACTCTACATTTTCTTCAATTAAAGTTTCCAGACAGGAATGACTTTCTGTAAGTGCGGTAGAAAAGCCCCTTGAAACCTTTACCCAATAGTTGCCTTTGCCATCGTTGTAGAGAGTTATAAAACCATATTCACGATTCTTCTGTTTTGCCATGGCTGTGCGCAAAATCCAGTCTAAAGAATCAATAAGCTGTTCCTTCTGCAACTGGTCGTAAATATTTACATTCATATTACGATTCCATTTCTTTTCAGCAATTGGTTCCAGATTAAGATTTTTTACTGTCTGAATGATTAAAGACATTTTTTCGCCATCCAACAGAGTTCCGTGGTCACGAGTCTCTATTTTGCCTCTAAGATTACCACAGGCATTCAGCTTGTTATTATCTTTTTCTTCCATGACGGCCAATTTAAAATGTTCTAATGGAAGAATTGCAGTTTTCTTTCCTTTAATTTTTTTAGTTTCAAATAGAAATGACCCAAGTGAAAGTGCATTTTCACCATTTTCTTCTGCAATTTTGCGCTGCTGTTTTTCAAGTTTCTTTTCAGCAGGAGTTTTCTTCTTATCATCCCTATCTTTTTTCCGCAATTCAACAGTTGGGAATTCTTCTGATTTTTTACCTTTGCAGGCCATAAGTCGTTCAAAGAGAGCTGAATTGATAGTATCCAACATAGGTCGAGTAAGAGGAGAAACACTCATAGCATAAATACGACTTGTTCTAACAATTTCACCAGCTACAATAAAAACAGGATTCTGCTTGAACATTACGCTGCCAGGATGAATACAGATATGATCTGCAGTCAAACTGTGATAACTTTCACGTCCTGTGCGTATACATACAAACTGAATCATTCCTGAGGCAATACAACAGAGATAATCGTTTATGTTTCCTTTATTTTCAGTAACAGGAATACCCATTTTTTCGCTGACAATTTCTGTAAGCTGTTCATTTATGTTGACAATTTCAGCCATTACACGTTCATCAAGATAATTTTTCTTACAGTATTTTTCTGTATTATCAGTTTGTTTATAGGCATGAAAAAGATTGATGTATGTTACAAAGTCTCCCTGCATATCTCGGAAACGGTGATGTGCCTTTCGGGCTTCCATTTCTTCATTCTGAGGTAGAACAAATGGTGAGTTTGTAGATAAAAATGATGCCGCAATGATAGCTTTATCAATTACATCTGGGAAACGCATGATTGCTTCTACAATTATTCGACTGATTCTTGGTTCCAATGGAAATTTTACCATCATCTGACCAATAGGGGAAAGTGTATTGTCATCTTCCAAAGCACCAAGCATATGCAAAGTGTCTACCGCACCAATAATTCCTTCCCGACCAGGATTTGCAATAAAGTCAAATCCGTAGAAGTCTGTAATTCCCAGCTCAGCCATGCGGAGTACAACTTCGCTTAAGTCTGTTCGGTAAATTTCTTCTGTTGTATATTCAGGACGAGTATCAAAATCCTTACGGGAATATAAACGGTAACAAGTTCCTGGCTGAGTACGACCTGCACGACCTTTTCGCTGATTGCAGGAAGCTTTAGAAACTGAAGATTCAATTAAGCTGGAAGTAAAATTCTTTGGATTATAAAAATTCAGCTTACATAATCCGCAGTCGATTACAGTTGTAATGTCACGGATAGTAACAGAAGTTTCTGCAATATTAGTTGAAATAACAACCTTGCGTTTTCCTTCAGGAGGATCATCAAAAACACGTTCCTGAGCTTCTTTAGGCAGACGGCCATATAAAGGTACAATATGAAGCCGTCTACCAATTGCTGAATAATAAAGCTTATCAACACAGTCCTTAATAATTTTTTCGCCAGGCAGGAAGATTAAAATGCCTCCGTCTTCTTCATTATCAAGAACACGGTCAACTGTATTGTAAATTTTTGTTAAAAGCTGATCACAACCAGAATCTGTAGAAGTTGTTACTCCACCTGGTACTGGATCATAAATCATTGCAACAGGGTAGGTTACAGTATCAATGGAAACAATTGGAGCATTGTCAAAATACTGACTGAATACCTGCGTATTCATTGTTGCAGAACTAACAATTACACGGAAATCTTTACGTTCTTTAAGAACTCGTTTTACAAGACCCAAAACAAAGTCAATGTTCAAACTTCGCTCGTGGGCTTCATCAATCATTAGAACACTATATTTAGAAAGCCATGGATCCAGCTTCATTTCCTGAAGCAGAATACCATCGGTCATGATTTTTATGCGAGTTTCCTGATTTGTTACATCTTCAAAACGCATTTTGTAGCCAACAAGTCCTGGATATGGTGTATTCATCTGCTTAGAAATAAATTCGGAAACAGAAAGAGCTGCAATTCTTCGAGGCTGTGTTACCCCGATTATGCCGTTTGTTGCATAGCCTGCTTCGTAGAGAATTACAGGAATCTGAGTTGTTTTTCCAGAACCTGTAGGACTTTCTACAATTACTACCTGGTTAGACTCAAGACAGTCCAGAATTTTCTGTTTTTGTGCGTATACTGGAAGTGATTTATAATCAATTGTGTTTATTGCCATTCTATTAAGTCCTTAGTTGCTTCTTCGTTAATTTTAATTCGGCGTTCGATGTATTTTGCCCAATTGGCACGAGGAACGTCATTCAGATAATCTACAAAATCCTGATTCAGAGGTTTTATAACAAATTCGTTGGCAGTATTTATGTAGGTTGTAATAAAAATAGGTTCTGCCTTTTGTACTTTTACAGAGCCTTTATTGTCTTTTTTTAAAGTAACTTTGTATAAGAGACCGTCACCTGTATTATCCCTCTCTCCGGTAGGATTTTTAGAAGTAAGTTCCGGTTTTGTTCGCTGTCCGCTTATGGTATTTCCATTTGCGTACATTATAAGTTTATCACGATTTATTTTTGTGTCTACCACAACTTTTCTGTTTTTGATGATATGAGCGTGATTTGCCCATACAATATCTACACCTGCTTCAAGTAAATCCATATAGAATTTATTCTGACGTTCTGTAATGTTTCGTGTGTATTCAGGTTCTGCTGTGTGAACAGAAATTATAAACAAATCAGAGGGATTTTTTGCTTTTAATTGTTTTATGTATTTTATGAAATCCTGACGGGCTACATCATCAGTTTTTATAAAGTTGATATATGAAGAATAATCAGGTCGGTTTAAAAGTTCTGTGATTGGAAGAAATAAAATTTTCCAACCATTCTTTTCTATTTTGTTGTATGTGAATTCACTTTCCGGTGTTTCTTTTAATCCCGAAAAGTAGATTTTATTTCCCATTTGTTCTGCTGTCTGGGTAATATTTGCAGTAGTTTTAATTGTTTCTTTTATTCCATTTATATATTGGTCGTTAGCATGATTGTTACAAAGTGAAAATACGTTAAAACCTGCATCTACAGAAGCCTGCACATATTTTTGAGTCATATTAAAGTTTGGATATGATGATGCTGGTTTTGTGGTGTCTATTGGTGCTTCAATATTTGCAAAAGCTAAATCAGCTGGTTCAATAATATACTTTATATCACGCCAGATTTTTTCATAAGTTGTAATTTGATAGTTTACTGTATGAGCCATTATATCACCACCAAAAAGCAGGGTGATAGTATCTCGAGGAGAATTGTCTATTACAGAAGAAGGATTTTCTAAGGGTTGTTGTATGATTTCTTTGTTTTGACTTACTTGTTCAGAAGGTGTGTTTACGATTTTTGGAGTTGACTCACAACCGGTTAAAACAAAAAGGAAAAAAAAGAACGGGTAAATAGTTTTAAGAAGTATTTGTCTATTCATCTTTTTCCTTTTTTCATCAATAACCGATTTTTGTCTGGAGCTCAATCCTGCCCCAAACGGCCTCACAATAGAGGTTAGCGCCAAATCTTTTCGCGGAAGAATGTCTGATTTCTATCTGCACCTACAGAAACAATACCAACCTTTGTTCCTGTAAAGTCTTCGATAAATTCAACATATTCTTTAGCGTTCTTAGGAAGTTTCTTGTATGAAGTACATTTTGTAATGTCAGCCTTCCATCCTTCAAACTTCTTAAGAACTGGTTTTGCTTTGTTTAATGCAGGAATTGAAGCAGGGAAGTCTGTTACAATTTCTCCATCAATATCATAAGCTACACAAGCTTCAATTTCGTTCATGTCATCATAAATATCAAGGTGAGTAAGAACAAGGTTGTCGATTGAGTTTACGTGACAAGCATAACGTAAAGCAACTAAGTCAAGATAACCACAACGACGTGGACGACCTGTTGTTACACCAAATTCATTACCTGTGTTACGTACATAGTCACAGAGTTCACCTTCAGTTTCAGCATTGAATTCAGATGGCATAGGACCGTTACCTACACGTGTTTCATAAGCCTTGAATACACCATAGATTTTGTCCAAAGCTTTAGGACCAATTCCAGAACCAGAAGAAGCTCCGTAAGAACCAGAAGCACCTGAAGATACGTATGGATATGTACCAGAGTCGATATCAAGCATAGCTCCCTGTGCACCTTCGAACAAAATGTTTTCGTTACGGTATTCATACATTTTAGCTGCAAGATTTACGCGCATTTTAATAAGCTGATCTTTATACTGATTCAAGAATTCCTTATCTGCATCGTCAAGGTCATTCCATTTTTCATCCCAGTCAAGGTCTGCAACACGAATACCATCACGTTCAGATTTCATAGAATAAGTTGTACCAATTCCACGGCCTGTTGTTCCGATTGGACGCTTACGAGCAGCATCACGATCTTTATCCATCTGGCGGTATCCTGGCAATGTAAGGTGAGCACGGTCAGAAATAAAAATACGACCTTCCCAGTTTACACCATTGTCTTTAAGCATCTGGAGTTCTTTGAAAAGAGCTTCAGGATCAATAACCATACCGGAACCAAGGAAAACTGATTTTTCTGGGTAGAGAATTCCAGAAGGAACCTGATGGAGAGCATATTTCTTTCCATCAACAACAATTGTGTGACCTGCATTAGCACCGCCGGCAAAACGAACTACGTACTTAGCATCCTGAGCAAGGTAATCTACGATTTTACCTTTACCTTCATCACCCCACTGGGCACCCATAACAACGATATTCATTGTAACTTCCTTTTCCGCTGAATCATCGCGGATATAAAGATATGAGATTCCGGAAAAACCGGAAAGTGTAAAAGCAAACGCAGACTCATCGCGTGTGTTTTTACGTATAGATAATATCAGAAATTAAAGGGTTAAACAATAAATGTTAGGCATTAACTCAGGGCCTCCGCATTATAAATACCTTTAAAATGTATTGTATATAAAAATTAAGATAAGTAGTAAAATCCTTTCAGGTGGACGTATGAACTTGAAAGA
>JAEDFX010000149.1 GCA_016297805.1 Treponema sp.
AATACAAGTGCGGCACCCATGAGGAACCAAACTCCCCAAACTGCATCTGTCATATCCAACCTCCTGAGTTGTAAAAGTAGATGTTAAAAAAGAAAAGGCACCGATAGTCTGTTGCCCGTGTAAGCGATTACCAGCAACACAAAATCGACGCCTTTGTCTATAAAAAAATCATGTTAAACAAAAAAAGACGCCATGACCTGATGATCACGGCGTCTTTGTCGTTTATATGACTGTTATAATTATTTGTAGAAAAAAAGTCAACAATATCTATGGAATTATTGCTAAATTCTAGTAAAAATGTTTTTTATTTTTTAAAAATACTGTATTCTTACAGCATATCTTTAATTAAGGAAATACACATGGAAATTACAGGTTCACAGATTGTAATAGAATGTCTCATTGAACAGGGCGTTGATACTGTTTTTGGTTATCCAGGAGGAGCAATCTTAAATATTTATGATGCTTTATACAAAAATTCTAACCGCATCCGTCATATTTTGACTGCTCATGAACAGGGAGCCAGCCACGCTGCTGATGGTTATTCCCGCTCAACTGGAAAAGTTGGTGTATGTATGGCAACTTCTGGTCCAGGAGCTACTAACCTTGTAACAGGTATTGCTACAGCATATATGGATTCTATTCCAATGGTTGCAATTACTTGTAACGTAACAAACGATCAGCTTGGTAAAGATTCTTTCCAGGAAATCGCAATTACTGGCGTTACAATGCCAATCACAAAACACAACTATATCGTAAATGATGTAAAGGATTTGGCTTTCACTATCCGCGAAGCTTTCTCTATTGCAAAAAGTGGTCGTCCAGGTCCAGTTTTAATTGATATTCCAAAGGATGTAACTGCTGCAAAATGCGAATACACACCTTTTGATCCTAAAAAAGATACAATTCCAGGAATGCACGTTGATGTAGCTTCTGTTCCAGGTGATGATGAAATCAAAAAAATTGCAGATATGATTAACGCTGCAGAACGACCATTCATCTATGCTGGTGGTGGTGTTATTACTTCTGAAGCTGCACCAGAACTTAAGGAACTGGCAGAAAAAGTTGGCATTCCAGTTTCTATGTCACTTATGGGTAAGGCTGCTTTCCCTAACAAGCATCCTCTTTCTTGCGGAATGATTGGTATGCACGGAACATACGCTGCAAACATTGCCTGCCACAAAAGTGATTTGCTCATGGCAATTGGATGCCGCTTCAGTGACCGCGTAATTGGTGATGCAAGTAAATTTGCCGCAGATTCAAAAATCGTTCAGATTGATATTGATGCTGCAGAAGTTAATAAAATGGTTGAAGTTGATGAAGCTTTGGTTGGTGATGTTAAAGCAATCCTTAAGAGACTTCTTCCACTTGTTAATAAACGTGAAAATAAAGAATGGACAAATCAGGTTGCAGAATGGAAAAAGGTTGTACCAGATACTTACAATCAGAAGCCAAAGGATGCAATTGCTCCAAAATTCATTTATGACTATGTAAACTCTCAGGTTAAACCAGACACTGTTATTACTACAGAAGTTGGTGAGCATCAGATGTGGACAGCTCAGCACTATGAATTTACTGAACCACGTACATTCCTTACTTCCGGAGGTCTTGGAACTATGGGATTCGGTACAGGTGCGGCAATTGGTGCACAGTTTGCAAATCCAAACAAGACAGTTGTACACTTTGCAGGTGACGGCTCATTCCGCATGAACTGTAACGAACTTGCTACAATCCAGCACTACGATTTGCCAATCATCATTGTTATTTTTGATAACCATGCTTTAGGAAACGTTCGTCTCTGGCAGTCATTGTTCTACGAAAAACGCTACTCAGCTACAACTTTGGATTTTGGTCCAGATTGGAAAACTTTGGCAAGCGCATACAACATTAAGGGCTACCATGTTGCAACAGAAGAAGACTTCAAAAAAGCCTTTGACGAAGCACTTAAGAGTGGAAAACCTGCAGTAATCGATGCAGAAATCTTCATTGATGAACTTGTTCTTCCAATGACACCACCAGGAAAATCAATTGATTATATGATGGTAAACTTACCTAACTAGAGATTAGTTATTATAAAAAAAAGTGGTACACCGATGACTGACATCGATGTACCACTTTTTTTTATTCTAGTTCACAGATTAGCGAACGCTATACAACAACTCACCGTATGATGGAACTGGCCATTCTGATGCTGGGAGTACGCCTTCCAATTCATCAACATTAGCACGAAGTTCGTTCATAGCAGGAATTACCTTTTCTTTGTAGAATACAGCGGCTTTATCAGCTTCTGCTACATCTTTTGCAGCAATAAGTTCTTTTTCAAGACTCTGGAGTTTTGCAAAAATACCAGATGTAAGTTTTCCAGCAGACTTAGCAATTTCTGTTTCGTATGTTGTTTCAACACCAATGCTTGATTTTACTGCAGCTGAATCAGCAAGTTCTTTACCGTATTTGCTTGCAGCTGGGAGATACAACTTCTTAGTCATATCAATCATAGTCAAAGCTTCAATGTTGATAATTTTTACATAGTTTTCGTTGTAGATGTCATAGCGAGATTTCAATTCTACATCACTGAATACACCGTGCTTCTTGAGAACTGCAGCATTCTTAGCATCACACAAGTGAGCAAGTGCATCTGGAGTTGTCTTCAAGTTCATCAAACCGCGTTTTTCAGCTTCTTTAACCCATTCATCAGAGTAACCGTTTCCATTGAAAATGATTCTCTTGTGTTCTTTGATTGTCTTAAGAACCAAGTCATGTACAGCTGTGTTCAAATCTTTAGCACCTTCAAGCTGATCAGCGAACTGGCTCAAAACTTCTGCAACTGCAGTATTCAACATAATGTTACAGCAAGCAATTGAATCATTTGAACCCAAAGAACGGAATTCAAATTTATTACCTGTGAAAGCAAATGGTGATGTACGGTTACGGTCTGTTGTATCCTTGTTGAAGTCTGGTAATACAGTTACACCAATCTGCATTTTTTCTTTATCTTTAGAACCATAAGAAACACCAGCTTCAAGAGCATCAAGAATAGCAGTAAGTTCATCCCCTAAGAAGATAGAGATGATTGCTGGAGGCGCTTCGTTAGCTCCAAGACGGTGGTCGTTACCAGCAGAAGCAACTGAAATACGGAGTAAGTCCTGATAATCATCAACAGCTTTGATAACTGCACTCAAGAACAAGAGGAACTGTGCGTTTTCAAATGGAGTAGCACCTGGATCAAGCAAGTTTTTACCTGTATTTGTAGAAATTGACCAGTTGTTATGTTTACCAGAACCGTTTACACCTGCAAATGGTTTTTCGTGAAGAAGACAAACCATTCCATGTCGGCTAGCAACTTTACGCATCAATTCCATTGTAAGTTGGTTGTGGTCACAAGCAAGATTTGTTGTACTAAAGATTGGAGCCAATTCGTGCTGAGCTGGAGCAACTTCGTTATGTTCTGTTTTAGCAAGAATACCAAGCTTCCAAAGTTCTTCGTTCAAGTCTTTCATGAATGCCTGAACACGTGGCTTAATCATACCAAAGTAATGATCTTCCAATTCCTGACCTTTAGGAGCTTTTGCACCAAACAATGTGCGGCCTGTGTAAATAAGGTCTGGACGTTTATCATACATTTCTTTATCAACAAGGAAGTATTCCTGTTCTGGACCTACAGTTGTTTTTACAGAAGTAACAGCTTCGTTTCCTTCGAAGAGTTTAAGAACACGAACTGCCTGTTTTGAAATTGCTTCCATAGAGCGGAGCAATGGAGTTTTCTTATCAAGAGCTTCACCTGTGTAAGAACAGAAAGCTGTTGGAATACAAAGTGTACCATCTTTAATGAATGCATAAGATGTTGGGTCCCAGGCTGTATAACCACGAGCTTCGAATGTTGCACGGATTCCTCCAGATGGGAAAGAAGAAGCATCAGGTTCACCCTGAACAAGTTCTTTTCCAGAGAATTCCATAATGATTCCACCATCTTTTGTTGGCTGGATAAATGCATCATGCTTTTCAGCAGTAACACCAGTCAATGGCTGGAACCAGTGTGTAAAGTGTGTAGCACCTTTTTCAATTGCCCAGTCTTTCATAGCATTTGCAACTACATTTGCAACAGAAGGATCAAGCTTTTCGCCACCTTCAATTGTTTTCATCAACTGCTTGTATGTTTCTTTTGGCAGTCGAGCCTTCATTGTTGATTCGTTGAATACATTTTCACCGAAAATTGCTGTAACTTTGTCCATCTAGGAACCTCCTGAAAATTAAAAAAGGCATCGGAAAAAAGCCCACTATAAAACAATAGTGAGTTTTCTTTCGACGCCTTTGTCTTAATATACTAATTATGTCTGCAGGCAAAACCTGCTAAAAACAAAAAAGGTCGCAAAACCACCAAGTTCTGCGACCTCATTGCCGTATATTTCTTTTATACAACTATGAAAAAAAGTTGTCAATAGATAACATACACATTAT
>JAEDFX010000150.1 GCA_016297805.1 Treponema sp.
GCTATATAATTTATGGTCGTAAAAAAAAGTTTAAAAATAAAAAAGTGTTATTTATAGCACTATAAACATAGGAGTTTTTTATGAAAAAAATTGCTGTAGCAGTATTGATTTCGACACTGTTATTAACTGCAGCAAATGCTTACAATCCTCCTGTCGGAGCTGAGGATATGTGTTTGCTTTCGAGTCCAACTTCACTTTCTGGTGGAACAACAGTAACAGGAGGTGCTTTGTTTTCAGTTGGAGCAGAATCTATAGTTGTTAATCCTGCATTAACAGCTGATGAACAGCGAGTGAATCTTAATTTGGGATGTACTTTGCTGCTTTCTGGAAATGACATGGATGAGAATTCAATAGGATCTGCTTTTCAGACTTCTATTCTTATTCCAATGAAGATGTATGTTTTCAGTGGTTATGTAAATGGAACTTTTGCAGCATTTACACAGGAAATGTATCTTGGTGACTCTTTTAATGCCAAAGCGGGGCTTTCAAAAGAAATCACAGAGAAATTGAATGTAGGTGCCAGCATCAGTGGTGGTTACACATGGAAATATGGTTCTGACTGGGCTTTAGGTGCAAATCTTGGTTTTGTATTCAAGTATGGCGATTTAGGATTTATGAAGAATTTCCGTTATGGTGCTTCAGTTTTGAATCTTGGAAAGAATTATAGCGATGTAGGTCGTCTTCCAATACAGGAAGATGCAAAAATTACTGCTTATCCGAGCCTTGCAACACTAAAACTTGGTGCTGCTGGTTCTTTCTTTAAGAATGATACAGTTGAAATTGGTGGAGCTTTAGATTTTACTATTCCTGCTTTTCAGAATCTTATTGTTGATTTGAACTTACAGGCTTCTATTAAAGATATGCTCGTAGTAAGTCTTGGTGAAAAAATTAATATTGTAGAAGCTGCAAAAAATCACGGAAGTTTTATTCCATCAATTGGTTTGATTTTCAAATTCTCATTTGATGTAAAAAACAATGAATATCTTGCAAGTAAAGACTGGAGCCAGAGTGAAATGACTGTTTCTGCTGCATATAGAAACTTGTATCAGGATATTCATGCAATTTCTGCTGGTGTAGATATTGATCTTGGTATGAAAGATACTGCTGCTCCAGAAATTGTAATCTGGAACGAATAGAGTACAGGAGTGGGAAATGAATAAAAAAATATTATCAATCAGCCTTCTTGGTGCTTTAGTTTCTGCTTCCCTTTTTGCAGAGCCTAAATATATTTCTCCAAATAGTGATGGTATTCAGGATGAACTTGTAATTCCATTAAATATTAGTGATAAACGTTATGTACAGGGTTGGAGTCTTGTAATTATGGATTCTAACCATAAGGTAATCCGTACAATTGAAAACAAAGTTGCATTACCAGAAAAGGTTGGTTTTAAATCTTTCTTTAAACAGCTTGTAACTGCAAAGCAGGGTGTTGTAATCCCTGAATCAGTTATCTGGAATGGTGCTATGAATAATGGTGAAACAGCTCCAGATGGAACTTACTTCTACTATATTACAGCTACTGATGACAATGGAAACAAGGGTCAGACAAAAGAATATGAAGTTGTAATCGATACAGAAGCTCCAGATATTGAACTTGTTCAGCCAACAGATAAAATTTTTGGTGAGGGTTCAAAATCAGCATTTAAGATTCGTCAGACAGGTTCTGTAGAAGATGAATGGGTTGGAACTTTTAAAGCTGCAGATGGAACAACTGTAAAAACTGTAAAATGGGTAAATGCAGAACCTGCAGAATTCAACTGGTATGGTACCGATGATTATGAAGCTCAGGTTATGGATGGTGTTTATTCCTATGAAGTAACAGCAACTGACCGTGCTGGAAATAAAGCTCCAAAAACATCAATTACAAATATTATTTATTCTGCTGAAAAACCTGCTACAAATATCTATGTAGATGGTTCACGTTACTTCTCTCCAAAAACAGACAGTAAACTTCAGAATATTACATTCAATCTTACAATTCCTGTTCCAGAAGCAAAAACTGGAAACAAGCTTGTTGAATGGGCTGTAACTATTAACGATAAATCTGGAAAGCCTGTTCGTGTATACAATCAGGATAAAAACGGTGAATATCCACCAGCATCTATTACTTTTGATGGTATGGATGATAATGGTAATCGACTTGCTGATGGAGAATATCAGGCTAGCGTAACTGCAAAATATTTGAATGGATATGTACCAGCTACAATTTCTTCTCCAGTACTCGTTCTTGATACAGAAAAACCTTCTGCACAGATTGTTGCTTCAGACAAAGTATTCGGAGCTGGTGCAAAGGATTCTGTTAAGTTTTCTATTATGATTGCTCCTTCTGCAGGTGCTCCAGTTCCATCTTGGAAAGGTGAAATCCGCAGTGCAGATAAGACTACAATTTTACAGGAATATGATTTTGGAGAATATCCTCCAGAAACAGTTGTATGGAATGGTATTTCTTCAAAAGGTGAAATTGCAGAAAAAGGACAGTATACATTTGTTCTTACAGCAACAGACCTTGCAGGAAACGTTGGTGGCGGAGAATTGGCTCAGCTTGTAACATTTGATACAACTGAAGCTCAGCTTTTGCTGGCTATGTCTGATTCTGCATTCTCTCCAAACGGTAATAAAGTAAAAGATACAATTACATTTACTCCTGTAACTGCTACAAAGGATGTTGTGGCATACGAATTTGCAGTTAAAGATAAGAATGGAAAAGTGGTTTACTCTGTAAAAGAAGATAAAAAACTTCCTGTAAACTTTGTATGGGATGGTAAAGATAACGATAAGATTCTTTGTTCAGATGGAATGTATACAGCTCAGTTAGGAATTACTGTTGCAAATGGTTCAACTGCAAATGCTGCAACACAGGAATTTGAGCTTGATGTTGTAGCTCCTTCTTTGGTTGCAGAAATTCCTTGGGATTCATTCTCACCTAACGGAAATGGCGCTCAGAAAAATATTCCTGTAACAATCAAAGAAAGTTCTGCAGAAAAACTTTGGATTGCAGAAGTTCGTGATTCTAAAGACAAAACTGTTAGAAAGTTCTCTTGGAATGGTGCAAAAGAAAGCTTTACTTGGGATGGTGCCGATGAATCTGGTAATATGAGTGAAGATGGAAAATACAGCATTGTAATCCACTCTACAGATGATGCAGGCAACACATTCTCTACAGAATTGAAAGGCCTTGTTCTTGATAACCGTGAAACTAAAGGATATATCACAGCTGAATATGAAGGTATTTCTCCAAATGGAGATAAGGTTCTTGATGTTCAGAAATTTGAAGTTAGAACTACCGTTGCAGACAGTATTCTTACATGGAACTTTGATGTAAGAAAAGAAGATGGAACAAGTGTATTCGGATTGTCAGAAAAAGACAGTGCAAATCTTCCTGCTTCTATCAATTGGAATGGTGCTGATAAAGATGGTAATGTTTGTGAAGGAACATTTACAGGAACTATTAATGTTGTATACAAGAATGGTAACTCTGTAAGTGCTGTTTCTTCTCCATTTGTATGTACAGCTACAGCTCCTCAGTTGAAAGTACAGACAGCTCCTGAATACTTTAGTCCAGATAATGATGGTGTTGATGATGACTTGTATATCAAACTGACAGGTACTACAAAAGCTAGAATTAAGAACTGGTCATTTACAATCAAAGATCCAAAGGGTAAGGATTTCTGGAAAACATCAGGTAAAACTCAGATTACAGAACGCATTATTTGGGATGGTTTGAGTAATGTTCAGAAAGATGCTAACGGAAATGCAGAACGCGTTCAGTCAGCTATGGATTATCCATATGAATTTACTGTAACTGATAACCTTGGTATGACAAATACAATTAAAGGTGTTATTCCTGTGGATGTATTGGTAATCCGTGATGGTAACCTTTTGAAGATGGCAGTTCCTTCTATCATCTTCGAATCTGATGCATCAAACTTCCAGAATGCAAATGCTAAGCTTACACAGGCACAGATTGATAACAATATTAAGACTTTGAATCGTATTGCTGATATTTTGAAGAAGTTCAAGGATTATAAGGTTACAATCGTAGGACATGCTAATAAGATTACAGATAATCCAGATGAAGAAACTGTTGATAACCTTCGTGAATGGGGTCGAGCTTCAATGCCACTGTCTAAGGAACGTGCAGATGCAATTAAAGCTTACCTTACAAAACGCGGTGTAAATGCTTCAGCTCTTTCTACAGAAGGTATGGGTGGAACAAAACCTGTAGTTAATCCAAAGGATAAGGATAATAACTGGAAGAACCGTCGTGTAGAATTTATTTTGCAAAAATAATAAAAAAAATGCAAAAAAATGTTGGTAAGTGATTGACACAATATGTCGATTTCATTATATTAATACTCACATTCGCGAGAATGTGATGGTTGCTTAGCTCAGCTGGTAGAGCAATGGACTGTTAATCCATGTGTCGCAGG
>JAEDFX010000151.1 GCA_016297805.1 Treponema sp.
TTTTCAATGGCTTTTTTCTACCCCAAATTGCGAACTTTATTGTACACTATCTAAAATCACAAACTACATTTCACACTAGTAAAAAAAGATTAAATTATTCTGTTATTATTAGTACTAAAGGATACTGAACACTATTTTTATACAAATGGTTATTATACACAATAAAAATAGATATACTGAGAGAACATAAAAATTAAAAAACCTTTAATATGATACTATTCATATTAAAGGTTTTTAGAAAGATACAATTTTTTCTGTACCTACGCAAACTTATTTTTTAAGATAATTATTTGCATCTTTTACAAAACTTGCAATAATCATAATTATAACTATTCCAATAGGGAAAGCAGCGATAATAGAAACAGACTGTAGATTAGTCATACCACTTTCATTAAAAATTAATGCAATAGGCAAAAGCATTAATAATATAGCCCAGAATAATTTCATTTTTGTTGAAGCTTCCTCATCATCTCCAATCTGTTTATAAGAATAAGCTGATGCAACCAAGGTAATTGAATCGAATGATGTTGCGTAAAATGAAATCATAGAAACAATAAGAAGCACCAAAACAATCTGATGACATGGAAGATTCTTTATAATTTCAATAACTGTCTGATATAAATTTCCTGTTGCTTCATAAACTGCGACTGCATCAAACTGACCTGTTACCTGCATACCCAAACCATAATTTCCAAGAATTACAAATGAAATCAATGTGGCACTCATACCAAAGATATATGCACCAAGAATAACCTGCTTAATTGTTCGACCGCGAGAGATACTTCCCATAAAGAATGGTGAAGCAACACACCATACAAGCCAATAAGCCCAATAGAAAATTGTCCAGTTCTGAGGGAAACTGTTTTCACGCAATGGATCTGTGTAAGTACTTAAAGAAATGAAATTTTGAACCATATTTCCTAAAGCAGAGAACCCTGTTTCAAAAATATAGAAGAATTTTCCACCGAATAAAAGTACATACAACAATAATGCACCAAACACGTACATACAAACTTTAGCAAGATAGCTGACCCCTTTCATACCTGTAATAACAGTAATTGTATATGTAAGACAGATTACAACAAGAATAGCAATAGTAAGCCACTTTGTATCTGGAATTCCAAACAAACTATTGAATGAAGCAGAAAGTAATGGTGTTGCAACACTGAATGTAGTTGCTGTTCCTGCAATCAATGCAATTACGGCTAGAACATCAATAATCTTTCCAGGGAACTTATCTGTCTTATCACCCAATAAGGCTCTACAAGCTTCTGAATATTTCTGTTTTTTACTTCCTCTTACATGAAGCATAAAACCAAAACAAGCAGCCAAGATTGCATAGAAGCTCCATGGAATTGGTCCCCAGTGAAACAACGGCATTGTTGATGCCCAATCCTGAATAGAGCCCAAATCAGCCACACGAGATTCTTGAGAATAATAGATCCATTCACAGAAAGAATAAAAAAGAATATCTGCAGCCAAACCACAGGTAAAAATCATTGCTCCCCATGTAAAGAAACTGTATTTTGGTTTTTCTTCTTTTCCACCAAGCTTTATCTTTCCCAGATCTGAAAAAGCAATATAAAAAGAAAACAAAAGTATTCCTAATCCAATAATCAGATAATAAAGTCCAAGTTTATCACCTAAGAAATTTCTGATGATACCAACTACATTTGTTGAACCTTCTGGTTTTAAAACAAAAAATGCACACAGAACAAGAATAATTGCAAAAGGAATTACTGTTGTTGCTAAATCGATTTTACGATTTTCTTTTTTAGATTCCATTTTTTTCTCCTGAAATATATTTTTCATATGAACCATCAATAGCTGTCAGTTCACTAAAATTATCAATTTCTACTATGTCAGATTTGTTCATTGGATACACAGTAAGTTCAAAATCATCAAAATGACAGAACATTGCTACATCATCCCAATAAATCTGTCTGTTCTGCTTATTATCAAATTCTTCTATAAGATATTTCTTGAGTTTTTTTCCATCTTCAGAAGACCATCTTGAAACACTGAACAATTGCCACCCTTTACATCCACCTGTTCGGCTACAGGAAACTACACTGTTGTCATCATTTACGGACATCACCCATTCTTCGGTCTGTTCTTCTGTCCAAACAGCACTATATCCTGATTTGGTATAAACTGGATTTAAAATTTGTGGATTATAAATTATCTGATCTCCATCAAGAATGAATGCTTCCTCAATAAAATCTTTTGCAGCATACAAAGATGAAATATTATTGCATGAGTCATATACAGGATTTTCAATGATGGTAATACCAGATTTATTTTCTGCCCATTTATAAAACTGTTCCTTTAGATATCCTACAACAACATAGATTTCTGAAATTCCATTTTCATGAAGAGCTTCAACAACTGTGTCTATCATTTTTTTGCCATTTACTGCAATCAAAGGTTTTGGAATATCAAATGTAACAGGTTGCATTCGTTTTCCAATTCCAGCAGCCATAATTATTGCTCTTTTTATAGTTCCCATTTAGATATCCCCTATCTTTTTTATTTCTTCCATAGCAATCTTGTAATAATCTTTTGCATAACGATACTGCTTTATTGAATATTCACCAAATTCAACTCCAAGCTGTCGCTTATATTCACACCAGTTGCTCCAGAGCAAACCACACATAGCAACATAACAATAGATTTTTGCTCTGTTTTCTGGAGAACAACTATTTTCAAAATACAAATCAATCAATTGATCTATATATTTTTTTTCATCATAAAGTGAATATATACAGAACATGGCAATATCTACATGAGGATCCTGCATTCCTGCATATTCCCAATCTATGAGCTGAATTTTTTCTTCTCCTTCATTAACAGAAAAAAGAAAATTATCTGGAACAGCATCTATATGAGTAAGACTATATGAAGGCGAAAGCTTATCAATAAATTTCTTTAATTCAAGTACATTATTCTTTGTCTTTATATAATCATTGAAAATTGATGGTTGAGACCATAATGATTCATAAAAATCAATCTGCTTAAAAATATCAAATGTATGATTGACCTGAATTTTATAATCATGAAACTGCTTCAATTTTTTCATACATTTCGATAAATCAGATATATCATATGGATCACAGCATCTAGAATTTTCAACAAACGAAGAAATCTTCATTCCATTTTCTGGATTTATATAAAACAACTGGTCACAGACATTCTTGTCTTTAATTGCATTATATACTTCAGCTTCCTGTTTTCGATTAATTAACTGTTCTGTTCCCTCTCCAGGAATTCGCATAATATATTTCTTATTATTTACAGTAAAAATATAGGAGCGATTTGTCATTCCCTTTTTCAAGGTTTCAATATTAACAATATCCTCATTTTTACATTTCAGTACATCACAAATTACATTAATTGATTCATTATGAAGCTCTTTTGAATAACTATCCAACTCTCTTAATTGCTCATAAGAATTAATTTCAAAAACTTCTGAAGATTTAACAACATTCGCAAAAATTGATATTGAACTTAGAACTTCTTCCCAAAAACAATTGTCATAAACAGGCTGTTCAGACAAATTCTTTAATTTATCTTTTACTATTTCTGCATCAGAACTTGAAATATAGGCAATTCCAAGCATGGTATTTCCGCCTTTTACCTTCTTACCACATTCAAGCTCCATGGTTCTGGTAACACGAACATTACTGTTTTCATCAAAAACTTCATTAACCATATACCAGGATTTTAATTCTGCAGTATTAAAAGGATTAGAATAACACCATAAATCACATGGAATAATATATGTATCAGAAATTTTAGAACGAACACAATTTAAGGAATGTAAATTATTTTTAATTGCATAATTTTTATTGTATACAAGTTTCACAGAATATTTATCGATAAGATAATCAAAAGATTCCTTCATATAACCAACAACAATCGTTATATCTGTAATATCTTTTTCAAGAAGTTGTTCAATTATTCTCTCTATTAATTTTTTACCATCAATCTCCAAAAAAGCTTTAGGTTTTACTTGATTAATAGGAACCATTCTAAGACCATATCCGGCTGCTAAGATGATTGCATTTTTGGGACTGTGTTGCTTTAAAAATGAAAATGCTTTTTCTGTCAAACTTAAATCATTTACCAGAAAACCTTCACTCTTTAGTATCTGTATAGAACGATTAATAACGCCAAGAGACAAACTTAATCCCTCTGCTATTACTCTTTGATTTTGCTTTTTATTTTCATGTAAATAATTCAAAACCCTAAAATCATAATTGTTCATAAATTTATTTATATATTATTTTCACGAACTAATCAAGTTAATTATTTTATGAACAATTATATTTCCTGTTTGGTAACTATTCAGCACCTAAAATCCCAGGCATAATGCAGGAGTTCCAGCAAAGGC
>JAEDFX010000152.1 GCA_016297805.1 Treponema sp.
AACGGAAACATTGTAATGAACCTTACAGACGGTCAACGGGTTTTTGTTTCAAGACGTTACATGAAAGAAATAAAGACAAAATTAAGGATTAAGTAATATGAAAAAATATGTTTTAAGAACACTTACAGGAATTGCATTCGGAATTGCAATCACTCAGATTATTGCATTAATTGTATCATTTTTTATTGGAAACGGAAATTTTTATCTATTCAATCCAGTTATGGAAAGAGTTTATGAAACTTCTTTGAATGCAGCCCTTGTACAGCTATTATCTAGTTCTCTTTACGGTGGAGTATTTGGAGTGTCTACTTTTGTATTCACTAAGGATAACTGGAGCCTTGTAAAACAGACTGTAGTACATTTTATAATCATTACTTGTACCTGTCTTTTGTGCGGCTGGCTTTCATTCTGGTATCCTCACAGAATTTCAGGCATTTTGATAGCTATAGGTGAATATGTGGTTACTTATTTTATAATCTGGTTCTGCATTTACAGCAGTTACAAAAAGAGTGTTTCTAAAATCAATGAACTTACAACTGAAAAGTAGTTCTTTAATATCAAATTGATTAAGAAATCTGATGTTTCAACGGTTCTAATAGCCTAATAGGGCGAAAAATTGACGCTTACAATTTCGATTTTCTAATTCTTTGGTCGACAGAACATGTATTATCGCAAGTAGAACGGTTGTTACAGCATCCGCAGTTACATTTTCCGTGTTTTTTGTTTTTAATCATTTTTAGTATACTAAATAAGACAGTTATACCAATTATTCCCAAAACTACAAAATCAACAAGTTTCATAATTCAAATCCTAAAAATTGCATAAAATACAAGGGCTACAAGCCATGCAACCACACATTGCATAATAATTACACAGAATGCCCAGCGTTTTCCAAGTTCACGACGAATAGCTGCAATTGCGGCAACACATGGTGTATACAGTAATGAGAATACCAGCATTGAAGCGGCTTGAGCATGTGATAGAACCTGAGAAATGCCTTCTCCAAAAAGAATCTGCATTGTAGAAACAACGCTTTCTTTTGCCATAAATCCACTGATTAATGATGTGACAATTCGCCAATCATTAAGTCCAATGGGTTTGAAAATTGGAGCAATAAAGCCCGAAATCATAGCCATAAGACTCTGGCTGGAATCTTCAACAAGGTTCAGTTTGTAATCAAAGCTCTGAAGGAACCAGACTACAATTGTAGCTATCAAAATTACAGTGAAAGCCTTAGATAGGAAATCCTTTGCTTTTTCCCAAAGCAGCTGACAAACATTTTTTGCACCTGGTAAACGGTAATTTGGTAATTCCATTACAAAAGGAACTGCATTTCCCTTGAACAAAGTGTTCTTGTATATGTAGGCAACCAGAATGCCTACCAGAATACTCAGCAGATACAATCCTGTCATAATTAATCCGCCATGTTTTGGGAAGAAAACGCTTACAAAAAATGCATAAATAGGAAGCTTTGCAGTACAGCTCATAAAAGGTGTAAGAAGAATTGTCATTCGGCGGTCTCTGCGACTTGGTAAGGTTCTTGTAGACATTACTGCAGGAACGGTACAGCCAAAACCAATCAGCATAGAAACAATACTTTTTCCCGATAAACCAATTTTTCGTAAAAGTTTATCCATAAAAAATGCAACTCGTGCAATATAACCAGAATCTTCCAGCAAAGAAAGGAAGAAGAATAATGTAACTACAATTGGAAGAAAACTAAGTACACTGCCTACCCCGCTGAATATTCCATCCAGTACAAGACTTTGTATTGTGGCATTAACACCAGTTTTTGCCATTGCGGATGAAACAAGAGCAGCAAGCCCGTCTATGCCCATGGCCAAAAGATTCTGTAAAAATGCGCCAATAACATTAAAGGTTAAGAAGAAAATCAAAGCCATAATTCCAATAAAGCAAGGAATTGCAGTCCATTTTCCTGTAAGAACTTTATCTAACTGTTCAGAACGTTTTCTTTCTCGACTTTCTACTGGTTTCTTTACAGTTCTACGGCAAACTCGTTCAATAAAGTCAAATCGCATATCTGCAATGGCTGCACTTCTGTCCATGCCGCTTTCATTTTCCATTTGTGTAACAGCGTGTTCAATCATTTCCAGTTCGTTTGTGTCCAACTGCAGCTGTTCCAGTATTAAATGATCCCCTTCTATAACCTTTGTGGCGGCAAATCTTAATGGCAGCCCTACTTTTTCGGCATGATCTTCAATCATATTTTCTATAGAATGGATTGCACGGTGAATAGCACCCTCGTGGTCATCCTTACAGCAGTAGTCCTGTGGAACCGGTTTTTCCTGATACTGTGCCAGATGTAATGCGTGATTTACCAGCTCCTGAATACCCTGATTCTTTGCAGCGGAAATTGGAACGACAGGAACTCCCAGCATGGCTTCCATACAGTTAATATCAATTTCACCCTTATTTCCCAAAAGTTCATCCATCATATTCAGAGCAATAACCATTGGAATATTCATTTCCATAAGCTGCATTGTTAAATAAAGGTTTCTTTCTATATTAGTGGCATCAACAATATTAATGATTGCCTTTGGTTTTTCATTCAAAACAAAATTGCGAGAAACAATTTCTTCGCTGGAATATGGAGACATGGAATAAATACCTGGCAAATCGGTTACCAAAGTATCTTCATGACCACGGATTTTACCATCCTTGCGGTCAACAGTAACTCCAGGAAAATTTCCTACATGCTGATTCGAACCTGTAAGCTGATTAAAAAGTGTAGTTTTTCCACAGTTTTGATTTCCTACAAGTGCGTAAGTAAGGATTGTTCCTTTTGGCAGAGGATTTCCATCATCTTTACTGTGATATTTTCCATCTTCTCCAAGACCCGGATGTTCCAGCTGGTCATGATTTGTATGATTATATTCATCATTATGCTTTTTAAGTTCAGTGGCATCAATTTTACGGACTTCAATTTCTGCTGCTTCGGCTAAACGAAGGGTTAATTCATATCCATGTACTTCAATTTCAATCGGGTCACCCATTGGAGCAAACTTAACAACTGTAATTTGAGCACCTGGTAAAACTCCCATATCTAAAAAATGTTGACGAAGAACCCCTTCTCCACCAACCCTTGTAACAACTGCTGACTCTCCTGCTTTTAAATCACTTAAACACATGTTATACCAACCTAACAGTATATTATATCATCAAGAACTTCATGTCTATTACATTAAATCTTTTTCCAATGGGAATGGCGGCTGTCTGTAGTTTTACCCTGTCTTTCCATTTCTGCAATCATCAGACATAACAATGCAAGAATAAAACTTCTGGCGGAATTCGAGAAAACAAAGTGAATGCCTGCGAAAGAGAACAACATTCCTATGTAGGTTAAAACAACGGTATAATTATTTCCTGGAATAAATGCATATACAACTTTTCTTTTAGAGTTTAAAATCACCTTTTCCATTCTGGCTTTCCCAGGAATATTCGCCTTTGAAACCAGAAATTTCTGCATAACCGTTAGCATCTGTTGTTACAGTACCTTTTGTTGTCCATTTTTCCTTAATCAGGTTTTTCATTGCATAATAAGAAGGCTTTATTGAACCATCACGGCGAACAAGTCCACTAGGAGCGTTTAACCAGGCACCGTCATTAAAGTCCCAGTTAGTAATTGCAGTTACCTGAGGATGATTTTCAAAGATTGCAGTATAGAACTCTTCAATCCATTTTGCCTGCTGTTCTTCGCCTTCTGGTGTAGAAGCATCATCTTCGTAGCGGAAGTCATTCAAATCGTCCAGATGAGCAGGAACCAGCTGTCCAGAAACAAATGTATTTTCTGTAAAGTTGATTGGAAGACCAAAGCGTTCAAAACGGCCAAGAACATCTTCCAGTTTATTTAGTCCCCAGTATCCCTGATGCTGATGTGACTGCAAACCGATTACATCAATCTGCACACCAGCATTCAAACAGTCTTCAATAAGCTTTTCATAAGCTGGAGACATATTAAAGTCGTTGATTAAGAATTTTGCATTTGGATTAGCTTTTTTACATGCATCAAAAATCATTTTTACAAGACCAACCTGTCCGTGTTCCTTGCACAAACGAGTGATTGCATTGTCGTAGCGATCAAATGCTGGCATGATTACGACTTCGTTGATAGCATCCCACATGTCAATTACACCGGCAAAACCAGCTGCATCTCGCTGAATACGAGAAAGTTGTTTTTCCAGAATTGTGGCGTTGTCATATTTCAAAAGCCAGTCTGCACAAGCTGTGTGCCAGCACAAAGGATGACCTTTTACAGTAATTCCGTGGTTCTTAAGGAATTTTGAAGACTGCATAAGTTCTGCAGTACGAGGCTTGCCTTCTTCTGGTTCAAACTGTCCCCAGTAAAATGGAACTGTGGCAAAGTTGA
>JAEDFX010000153.1 GCA_016297805.1 Treponema sp.
AATCATCGCAGAACGATGTAGGAAATCAGCATCAGACGCAACAGAACGGCGATGACGATTTTATGAATATTCCAGACGGAATAGACGGCGGATTGCCATTTAATTAGGAGTTGATGTTATGGAAGAGAATAAGCATACAATGGACGAATTAAAACCCTGTCCGTTTTGTGGTGGACAAGCGGAATTTGTTACAAATACAAGCGGTTATCAGATTTGCGATAAAATTATAGGATTTTCCATAAGGTGTAAGAAATGCAAAACGGAATATCCGAAACGATATGAACTTAGAATTTCTTTAGGTTCAAAAGGTCAAATTGAAACAGTTATAGACCAAAGGAAACAAGCTGTATCTGATTGGAATAAAAGACAAGGAGCGTGAACCGATTGAGTAATTACCAAAACATAGCCAAAACAAAGGCAATCGAAAAACAGAACAAAAATCGGTTGCTTGCGGTCAATCCAAAACTTGATGACAAGAGCGGAATTTACTTTTTGACAAGGGTTGATGAAAACCAAATCAAGTATGCTTACATAGGGCAGGCAAAACACATTCTGACAAGGCTTGCACAACACCTTGTCGGTTATCAGCATATTGACCTTTCGCTGAAAAAGCATGGGTTGTATATCGACGATAATCGCTATGGTTGGAATGTCGGATTTTTGCACTTCCCTTTAGCACAGTTAGATGAGAAAGAGAAGTATTACATCAAGATGTATGCTCAACACGGTTATCAACTCCGAAACAAGACCGCAGGTGGACAGGGAGATGGCAAATCACAGATTGATGAATACAGGCCTCACAAAGGCTACAGGGATGGTCTAAAACAAGGCAGAAAAAACCTTGCAAGGGAATTATCCCATATCGCAGAAAAGCACCTTAAAATCGAAATTAGAGAGGATAAGGCTGGCAATAAGGTATCGCAGAAACAGTATCAGAAGTTTATGGAGTTATTGAAAGTGGGGGAAGACAATCAATAAAGACTATGATTGCCATTGTTGGAATGATTATCCCAACGAGAATCATAAATACTATGGATGTTCAGATACACCGAAAAAGAGTGGCAAATGGAAATGTGTTGATTGCTACGAATATGTTGGCAAGTCTAAATTTGGGGCAACGCATTGCAGAAATAAAGTAGGTGATTTACAAAATGAATTTACTTGAACACTATGTAACAAACATAACTTATGAAGAACCGATTGAAAAGAACTGTATGTTGTTTTTTAAGGTTGTATGTGATGTTGATTGTTATGGTAACAAAGAGGTTCAGACAGAACTTTTACTTACAGAATATGATTATGAAGAAGTTAAAAGTAAGGGCTATTATTTAGCCTAAAAATCAAAGAAAGGAATGATTTAATGAAATTAAAAGAGTTAAAAGAAAATGTTGTAGTAGATATCAAGTCAAGAAAACAATGCTATGTTCTGATGAATTTGATGGAAAACGCAGGTATTTTTGTTGCAGGATTGTACCGTGGTATTATCTTTTGAAGACGGCGAATTAGGTGTAAAAGTAACGGCAGATAAGCCAATTGAATGTGATTTTTCATCCGGCTTACTTGTAGAAAGCGAGGTGGAAGAATGACAGAGAGTGAAGCAATAAACCTCATCCGATTGGATATGTGTGATAAATGTCTTGAAAATTGTATAAGGACTAATAAATGTCCGTTTTCTCTTGCAATCAAGGCACTTGAAAAGCAGATACCGAAGAAAGTAAATACACCGCCGTGTAATACTTGTGAAAAAGAATTATGCGATTGCGAATGCAAACATTTTGCTGTTTCTTATAGAGATAATTATAGATGCCCTACTTGCAACAGTAACAGAGTGTATATATCGGAGTATGAATTTAGGCATGATTACTGTCCTAATTGTGGACAGAAATTAGATTGGAGTGAAGAAGAATGAGTGATTTAATTAGCAGAAGTGAGGTAAATGATGTCATAGATGAACTTGAAGTTTACACATGTGGTAGACTTAATACCATGAAAGTAGAAGTATCTGTCTTACAGTTACAAAGATTTATAAATAAATTAAAAAATATTCCTACTGCCTATTCCGTTGACAAGGTTGTTGATGAATTGGAAAAGGCATCTAAAGATGTAAGTAGAGGATATTTAGGAAAAGACAATAACAAATATCATAAACATTACAAGGCTGTAAAATTAAGTAGAGCAATCGAAACCGTCAAGCAGGGCGGTGTATCTGATGATGTGTGCGAGTGGAAAGTAAAGTCAAACTATTATGTCACGGAATGTTCACATGATACAGATGTCATTTATGGGTTAAAACAGGACTTTAAGTTTTGCCCTTACTGCGGAAAGAAGATAAAGGTAGTTGAATAAATAAGGATTTAGTGAGGTGATAGTATGAAAAGATTTTTTGAAAAATGGTATGTACTATTTATGCTAATGAGAATTGCACATCATAATAAAATCAGAATGAAATTCGAGAAAAAATACGATGATGTTTTCGATGGTTATGGAGAAAGTCTTGAATACATAACATTAGAAAAATGTTACGAAAGAGATAATAAACTCTATAAAAAATCAAATGAATTAAAAGAATATGAAGTGGCAAGAAGACCTCAAAGAGATGATTTTGGATTATATGAATATGTAGACCAACATTGCGGATATTGCGAAGATGATTATTATGGAACAATATACACAAGAACACCATTAAAAAACAGATGGTTGGAAAGAGGATTTCATTGTTAAACTGAAAGTTAGGAGAGTGATTGATATGACGATTGATGAAGCGATAGAACACGCAAGAGAAAAAGCGAAAGAAAAAAGAAAAGAAATGCAGTGCAAAACTTGTAAGTTATTTTCAAAAAGTGACTTGCATCCACTACAAGGATATTGCCGAAAGAATGAATTTCGTAGCATTGAGATAGATAGTTGGAGTAAAGTTTGTAG
The DNA here is from genome assembly GCA_016297805.1 of Treponema sp. Classification (GTDB taxonomy): domain Bacteria; phylum Spirochaetota; class Spirochaetia; order Treponematales; family Treponemataceae; genus Treponema_D. The sequence goes on from JAEDFX010000153.1 coordinate 2,923, forward strand.
TGAATATGTTCCAAAAGAAATGTGCAAATGTGCCGAAGAACACGAACAGCTTGCAGAGTGGTTGGAAGAATTGAAAGAGCTTAGAGAAAAAGCCGAGTGTGCAAGATGCGTATATAACTGCGGTTGTATTGATGAAATAGCATACAAGACAGGATATAACAAGGCTATTGATGAATCAATCGAAATCGTAAAAGAAAATTATCGAATGGAAGCATTGGAAAAGTTGGAACAGTTAAAGGTAGGTGGAGAGAATGAGTAGAGATACAGCAGAAACTATTGCATATGCAATCAGAAAAGAATGTCAAAGAATTTCTCTCTGTGATTGGTGCGAAGATTGGGGAATTACGATTGATGAATTTTAGGAGTTTTTATCCAATGGAATAAAGGAGCGTGAATCAGAATGAACAAAGCATTTGAGAAAATTTTGGAGAGGTTGGAAGAACCGAAATTTGATATTGGTTGTGGAGAATGTCCATATATGGAAAAATGTGACGAAGTACAAGAAACCATAACTAATGAAAAAACAGATTTGTGTTCTGAAACAATGAGGGCTATTGCAAAAGAAATCGTGCAGGAAGTAGCAGAAGAATACAAGGGAGATATGAAACATAATCTTGCTGAAATGTATGCTAAAAATATGGTTGATTATGGAGTTGATGTAACTAAAGCATGGCAAACAGCAACACAACAATCATGTGCTTTAGAAAAAGCATATATCCGTGGTAGACAATACGAAAGAGATAGGTTTATCGAATTGAGAAAAGAATACAACAACGGTTGGATTCCTTGCAGTGGATGCAAAGATTGTAAGAATAAGGAGTGTGAACATTATGGGAAAGTTTAAAGACTTGACAGGGAAAAAGTTTGGAAAACTTTTCGTTTTGGGACAAGCAGGTCGTGATAAATATGGGAAAATTTTATGGAAGTGTAAGTGCGATTGTGGAAACGAATATGTGACACTTGGAAGGCATCTTTCAAATGGGCATTGTAAGTCTTGCGGTTGTTTGTTAAATGCAAACAGAGCAGGAGAAGGTAAATATAAAGGACTGTCTCATACAAGAATTTTTACAATTTGGAAGGGTATGATTTACAGATGCAGTTCTGAAAATTGTGATTGTTATGATTTGTATGGTGGCAGAGGCATAACTGTTTGTGATGAATGGCAAGGAACACAAGGATTTTTCAACTTTCTTAAATGGTCTCTTGAAAATGGGTATAATTCTTCTTTGACTATTGACAGGAAAGACACAAACGGAAACTATGAACCATCAAACTGTAGATGGGCTGATTGGAATACGCAGGCTAATAACCGAAGAAAGCCAAAAAAGGTAATAAATCAATATGGAGTGTGGGATTATAAGCAATCTATACCGGAACCATACAAAGAAAGTGAGGACTAGCGATGGATAAAATAACCTGCAAATAACAGAACTTGAA
>JAEDFX010000041.1 GCA_016297805.1 Treponema sp.
TAATAAATAAAGGGAGGTGTTCATGGTATTTACAGCCGGTTCTGCACTTTTGGATGCAGTTGTACTTTCTGTTGTAAGCCAGGAAGGTACTTATGGCTATAAAATCACTCAGGATGTCCGGAGTATTATGGATGTATCTGAAAGTACCTTATATCCGGTTTTAAGAAGACTCCAAAAAGATGGTTATCTTGAAACTTACGATATGGAATTTCAAGGACGAAATAGACGGTATTATAAAATAACAAGCAATGGAATGATTTTGCTTGATAAATATAGGAATGAATGGATTCTTTTTAAAAAAGGTGTAAACAAAATCTTGTTAGGAGAAAAAGATTAATGACCAGAGAAGAGTATTTGAAACAATTGAAAAATAATTTGTTTTCATTAACAAATGATGAACAACAGGAAGCCCTTCAGTATTATTCAGATTATTTTGAAGAAGCTGGAGATGATGAAAAAGTAATTAATGAACTAGGTTCGCCTGAAGATTTGGCTAAAACAATTATTGAAAAGTGTGCAAACGCATTAGTTGGAACCAAAAAAACTTCAAAAGAAGAAACAAATGAAAATAACGGAACATCAGATATTTTTTCAGATTCATTGTATTATGAATTCGATTCTTCTTCTGTTAAGAGTCTTGTACTAAATTTTGGTGCGGCAGAAATTGTAATGATTTCAGGATGTAAATATTGTGTAGAAACTCGTGGCATTCTAAGAAATGACTTAAATTGTTATTTGAATAATGACGGAGTTCTAACTGTAAATAATTCCAAAAAATTAAATATAAATTTCTGGAGTCATGAAAGAAAATCACGTGTTGTACCACGTATTTTGATTACTGTACCTGATAATGCTGCTCTTGATAAATTAAAAATAGCAATTGGTGCAGGAGACTTTAGAACTAAAAATGTAAAATTAAGTTATAAGGTTGGAAATCTTGATGTTGGAGCCGGAAGCCTCTTATTAAATGAACTTATTGGAGGTAAAATGAATTTACGTTGTGGTATGGGAAGTCTTGAGTATACAGGAATCATAACTGGAATAGTAAATATTGATTGTGGTATGGGCTCTGTAAAATTAAAATTGAAAGGTAATGAATCTGAATATTCATATGATGCAAAAGTCGGCCTTGGAGATTTTAGATTTAATAATGAAAAGAAAAGTGGTGTATGTAAGGTTATTGATAATATCAGAAAAGAAAATCATTTCTCAGTAAATTGTGGAATGGGTAGTGTAAATATTGAAATTAAATAGGAGAGTAAAAATGAAAAAGAAGTTGTGTAAATCAAGAAAAAATAAAATTATTGATGGTGTATGTGCCGGAGTAGCAGACTATTTTAATATTGATCCTACTATTGTACGTCTTATAACAGTAATTTTTTGCTGCTTTAAGGGAGCAGGATTCCTTCTCTATATTATTGCCTGTATTGTTATGCCATACACTGATTCTGTGGAAAATGATGATATTGATAATTTAAAAAGTGCAAATGTGGATTCTGAAGAAGGGTGTACAAATTCTGAAGCTGAAAGAAGTTCAAAACAACACTCTGATGATGAATTTAATAAGTACTTTGAAAAATAAAACAAATATTGCGTTAAGTAAAACGTTTAACAAAAAAAATCGTTATAAATACAAATTATATATGATTATTTTACAATCCTATGCTACAATAGTACTATTATGGTAGGAATAAAAATAAACAAAACTTTGCGCAATGTAATAATTGCTATTGTGGCAATTATTATAATTTTTGCAATTTCTAGCCTTATACCTAGTAAGGATTTTTCAGAGAAATACGAAGGTTTTGATTTATCATCAACAGTAAAAACAATTACTGCTACACAGACTTATTCTGAATATCAGAATAAATACAAGCGAGCTGGATATCCTTCAGCTTCAGTAGCAGTTGATGTATTAAACTATGATGAATCAACTTCCAATGGAATTCATGTAGAATCTGATTACTACGGTAAAGCTGTTGTAGTTACAGAAGATGATTCTTGTGTAACTTGGAATGTGGATGTACCACAGGAAGGTTTCTATAATATTTCTATGGAATATATTGCAATTCCATCAAGAAATGTAAATATGGAACGTACACTTTATATAAATGGTGAAATTCCATTTAGTGGTGCAGATATTCTTTCATTTTATCGATTATGGAAAGACGGTGGTCCTGTAAAATATGATAATCAGGGTAACAGTATTCGTCCGACTCAGACAGAATTTTTCCAATATCAGACTATCCTTTATAAAAGCGATTTAGGTTATGAGGTAGAGCCTTATCGTTTCTATTTTAATAAAGGAATTAATACAATTGCTTTGAAAGCTACAAATGAACCTATGGCAATCAGTGGCTTGTCTTTGGTTCCTGTTCAGAGATATGACACCTATGAACAGTATGTTGCAAAGCAGAAAACAAAGCCTGAAAATTACACTGGAACAGGTGTGTCTATTAAAATACAGGGAGAAGATTCTATAGCCCGTTCTGATCCATCATTATTTGCCCGTTATGATCGCTCTTCGGCAACTACAGAACCTTACAGCGTAAAAAATACAATTTTGAACTACACTGGTGGAGATTCGTGGAAGGCTCCAGGACAGTGGATTGAATGGGAAGCAGATATCCCAGAAGACGGATGGTACACTATTTCTATAAAAGGACGTCAGTTGTATCAGCGTGGATATGTTGCCTGCCGTTCTTTGTATATTGACGGTGAAATTCCAGTGGAAGAAGTGAAGTCAATTGGATTTGATTATAGTTCAGACTGGAAAATGGTAACACCAGGAAAGAGTAAGTCTGAGCCATATAAGTTCTATCTTTCAAAGGGAAAACATACAATTCGTTTGGAAGCTACTCTTGGTGATATTGGTAATGTAATCAATGAATTGCAGGATAGTATTTCTCGTTTGAACTTGATTTATCGTACAATTCTTGTATTAACAGGTAAAACTCCAGATCCATATCGTGATTATCAGATTGAAAAGGTTTATCCAGCAGAAGTAGAAGCAATGATGACAGAAAGCCGTCGTCTCTATCAGATGATTGATAAATTCGTTGCCGTTACTGGTGAAAAATCTGATAAAATTGCTCCTGCTGAAACACTTGCTATCCAGCTTGAACTTTTCTATAAACATCCAGATAGAATTACAAAAGCATTCGGTACTTTCAAAGATAACATTACATCTTTAGGTTCTTCATTACTTTCTATGACAGAAACTAAACTTGATGTTGATTATCTTTTGATTCAGAGTGCAAATGATAGAATTAAGCCTGTAAAAGGTGGATTCTTTAAGAATGCAAAGCATGAAATTTTATCTTTTGTAACATCATTCTTTGTTGATTCTGCAAGTCTTGGTAACGTTTATGATAAAGATTCAGACCACTTGATTGAGGTTTGGATTGTAGTAGGTCGTGATCAGAGCCAGATTCTCAAGAATATGGTCGATGATGATTTCTCTCCAAAAACAGGGATTAATGTAAACGTAAAAAATATTGTAGTAGATTCATTGCTTAATGCAGTAGTTGCTGGAAATGGTCCGGATGTTGTTGTTACAACATATCAGACTCATCCAGTTGATTATGCATTACGTAATGCAAACGTAAACCTTAGAAGATTTGAGGATTGTGATGAAGTTCTTAAAAACTTCTATGAAAGTGCATACATTCCTTATGAATATAATGGTGGTCTTTATGCTCTTCCAGAACAGCAGTCATTCAACCTTCTTTTCTACAGAAAAGATATTCTTGATGAACTTGAAATTGAAGTTCCTCAGACATGGGAAGACTTAATTGAAATCCTTCCAACTCTTCAGGGTAAGAACCTTGATGTTGGTATTCCATTCCCACAGATTGTACTTCCTGATATGACTACTTTCTATTCTATGGTATATCAGAATGGTGGTGAAGTTTATAACAAGAACGGAACTAAGACAATTATTGATTCGGAAGAAGGAATTAAAGCATTTAAGTATTACACAGGTTTATTTAATGATTACGGACTTCCTACATATTTCGACTTTGTAAGCCGTTTCCGTGTTGGTGAAATGCCTCTTGGTATTGCAAACTATACAACATACAACACTTTGACTGTATCAGCTCCAGAAATTCGTGGTCTTTGGGATTTTACATATATTCCTGGAACAAAGCGTGTTGATGCTGATGGAAATGAATACATTGATCGTTCGACAATTGCTGGAACACAGTGTTGTATGATGATTAAAAAAGGCCTCGATCTTTCTGATGTAACATTCAGTGATCATTCAAATGTTTCTTATGATACTATTTTTGCTGGAAACGTATCTGATGAATTGAAACCTAATGTTGACGAAAAGACAATGAAAACTATTTTGAAAAATGAAAGCCGTATGCATGATGCATGGGAATTCATGAAATGGTGGACTTCTGTTGATACACAGGTTCGTTTTGGTCGTGAACAGGAAGCATTGCTCGGTTCTTCAGCTCGTTATCCAACTGCTAACTTTGAAGCATTGAAACAGCTTTCATGGAGTTCTTCACAGATTAAGATACTTGAAGAATCTTTGAAAGAAACTGTTGGTGTTCCTGAAGTTCCTGGTAGTTACTATACACCACGCCATGTAGTAAATGCTGCTCGTAAGATTGTTAATGAGCAGGAAGACTGTCGTGAAACTCTTATTGATTACACAAGAAAAATTAATGAAGAGTTGAATCGTAAACGTCAGGAATTCAATTTACCTATAGAAGAATAAAAGGAGGTTAGTATGAGTGACATGTGGACAAAATATTTTAATAAAAAGAAACTCGCAATATCAGACACTGCTCGTAGAGCTAAGTCTTTGAAATTTTGTTATGCATTCTTGCTTCCTTATGCAGTATTGTTTATAACATTTTCAATTCTTCCAATGATTAACTCAATTTATTACAGCTTTACAAACTTTAATATTTTGGAAAAACCAGATTTTATTGGAATGAGAAACTATATCAACTTGTTCTTGCAGGACGAAGTATTCCAGACAGCTGTAAAAAATACATTCCTTATCGCTGTTATTACAGGACCAGTTGGATATATTATGGCATTTATTTTTGCCTGGTTGATTAATGAACTTCCAAAATGGATTAGAACTTTGGTAGTATTCTTCTTCTATGTACCTTCTATTACAGGTATTGTTGTATTGCAGGTATTCCAGAAGTTGTTTGCTGATGATGCTTATGGTTGGTTGAACTCATGGCTCTTAAAAACAGGTCTTACAAGTAGTCCAATTACATTCCTTACAGATCCAAAAATCGTAATGAAAGTAATTGTGCCTGTAATTCTCTGGCAGTCTTTGGGTGCAGGATTCCTTTCGTTTGTAGCCGGTTTGAAAGGTATTGATAAATCACAGTATGAAGCTGGTTATATCGATGGTATTCAGAACCGTTGGCAGGAACTTTGGTTCATTACATTACCAAATATGAAACCAATGCTGCTTTTCGGAGCTGTAATGTCAATTACACAGGCATTCAACGTTTGCGATGTTCCAAAAACATTGGCAGGTTATCCTTCAACAGACTATTGTGCTCGTACAATCGTTACACACTTGTTTGACTACGGATTTACACGTTTTGAATTTGGATATGCTTCTGCAATCGCAACCGTTTTGTTCTTAACAATGATTATCTGTAACAAAATAATTCAGGCTCTACTTGCAAGAGTAGGACACTAGGAGGTGATGAATATGGCTAAGAAAAATAAATATTCAGAAGATGTTACTATTCATCATTATAAACATCGTCGTAAACCTAACCGCTCTATTGCTGGTGATGTGGGTGTATACATTTTCCTCGGTTTTTTCTCTATATTGATGATATTCCCTTTGGTTTTTGCGATTTCTAACTCGCTTAAACCTCTTGATGAATTGTTGAAACAACCTCAGACTATTTTCCCAAGAAATCCTTCTTTCGATAACTATTCTGATTTGTTTGTTACTTTAAGTCAGTCTTATGTACCATTTACACGATATCTGTTTAATACATTGTTTGTAACAATTGTAGCTACAGTTTGTCACGTAATTATTGCTTCTATGGCAGCTTATGTACTTTCAAAATATAATTTCCCTGGTGGAAATTTATTCTTCCGTGTAGCAGTTGTTGCCTTGATGTTCAGTGGTTATGTAACTGGTATTCCAAACTATTTGATTATGTGTCGTCTTCATATTGTAGATACATATTGGGCTATTTTGCTTCCTGCAATTGGAGGTTCTTTAGGACTCTTCCTTATGAAACAGTTTATGGAAGGTTTCCCAATGTCATTGATTGAAGCAGCAAAAATCGATGGTGCACATGAATGGACAATTTTCATGAGACTTGTTATGCCAAATGTAAAACCTGCTTGGCTTACAATTTCAATTTTCTCTATTCAGAATCTTTGGAATAACCCTCAGACTTCTATCATCTACTCAGAAAGTAAAAAAATGATTTCTTATGCTTTGAGTCAGATTCAGGCTGGTGGTATTGCTCGTCAGGGACAAGGTGCTGCTGTAGTAGTAATTACATTCTCAGTACCAATCTTGTTCTTTGTATTCTCACAGAGCCAGATTATGGAAACTATGGCTTCTTCAGGACTTAAGGACTAACGCTATGAGTATAAAGAAACTAGTATTATCAATTTCTTGTCTGCTGGCTTTAAGTGTTTCTCTTTTTGCAAAGGCAGATACATATATTTACGATTACTGGGGTGAAATTGAAAAATCTCCAGATGCATATAGAGTAGTAAAAGTTTATTATGCCAGTGAACTTGGCGCTGGTGTAGAAATGAAAACTCCAACAAATATGTTCTGTAAAGGTGACAGTGTTTATATTTGTGATGCAGGAAACAATCGTATTCTTGAATTAAAATATGATTCTGAAAAGGAATTAAAATTAGTAAGAATAATTGACAGCTTTAATACAAACGGAGCTGATGTTATTAATACTTTTGCTTCTCCTTCAGATATTTTCATTAATGAAGACAATACAATCTTTATTGCTGATACAAATAACAGTCGTATTCTTAAATTGGATAATGATTTGAATTTCATTTTCCAGATGACTGAACCTGATGATCCTACTTATGAAACAGGTAAGACTTTTATGCCAGAGAAGGTTGTTGCAGATTCAAAAGGTCGAGCATATGTTCTTGCAAAAAACGTTAATAAAGGTTTTATCAAATATGAATATGATGGAACTTTCTCGGGTTTCTATGGTGCTACAACAGTAATCTATGATGCAATGGATATTTTGTGGAAGAAATTTGCTACACGTGCTCAGCGTGAACAAATGGAAAACTTTGTTCCAACAGAATATTCAAACTGTTATATGGACAATGAAGGTTTTATTTATGCTGTAACAAAAACTTTCAATGAATGGGACTTGAAATCAGATAAAGCAAAGCCTATTCGCCGATTGAATGCACTTGGAAATGATATTCTTATTAAGAATGGTCATTATCTTCCAATTGGTGATTTGCAGTGGGGTAATGCAGCTGGTATTAAAAACCCTGCAAAGTTTACAGATATTACAGTTCTTGATAATGATGTTTATCTTACTGTAGATGAAACTCATGGTCGTATTTTTGCTTACAATAATCAGGGATTCCTTTTGTTTGCATTTGGTGGTCGTGGAAATATAAATGGATATTTCCGTCAGCCAAACTCTATTGAACATATTGGAAAAGATCTTTTTGTTCTTGATGAAGTAAATGCTTCAATTACCGTGTTTACACCAACAAAGTATGGTGAATTGATTTATGGAGCTACTGAAGATTTTGCATGTGGCGAATATGATGATGCTGCAGACAAATGGGAAGAAGTTCTTAATATTAACGGTAACTATGACTTGGCTTATATTGGTTTAGGAAAAGCTTATATGCGTCAGGATAAATACAAAGAAGCTATGGATTTCTTCAAATTAAAAAGAGCAAGAAAATATTATTCTAAGGCTTTTATGTATTTTAGAAAGGAATGGATTGAAGCAAATATTGGTTGGGTAGTTGCAGTAATTCTTGCAGTTGTCCTTATTCCTTTAATTATCAAACGAGTAAGAATGTTTATTCAGGAGCTTAAGTCATTATGAGTTATATAGCTAAAAGATTTCACAAATTTGTTGAAAAAGAAACTTACATTCGTTTCTTTCAGACTCTTAAGTATTCCTTGTATATTATTTTCCATCCAGCAGATGGTATGTGGGATGTAATACACGCAAAAAGAGGATCCTATGCAGCAGCTAACTTTATTGTAATACTTACTCTTTTTACTCACATTTGGAAATTAAGATTTACAAGTTTCTTGGTTATGAATGTAAACTGGGAAAAAGTTAATATTATTCAGGAAATGGCTTCTATTTTATTGCCACTTGCAATTTTCTGTATCTGTAACTGGGCCTGTACGACTCTGTTCGATGGAAAAGGACATTTAGGTGATATTTATATGGGTACAGCCTATGCTCTTACACCTTATGTATTAATTCAGATTCCTATGTTCATTATTAGTAATTTTGTAACAATTGAAGAAGGTGCATTTTATAATGTAGCGAATGCTATTTCTCTTATTTGGTGTGCAGCTTTAATTTTCATGGCAATGATGATGATTAATCAATATAGCTTTGGAAAAACTTTATTGTTTACATTTATTACAATTTTTGGAATGTTGGTATTTATTTTTATTATGCTTCTCTTCTTTAGTATGATTTCTCAGGCAGTAGCTTATTTTGTTTCTTTAGGTCGAGAAGTTATCTTCAGATTGAACTGATGGAGTTGTGAGATATGGAAAAGAAAGAAAAAACACCTAAAGCTCCAAAAGAACCAAAGGCAAAAAAATCTAAAAATATGCCAGAAGGTTATATTGGTAGACCAAAGCCAATGAAAACAAAGAAATTTGAATTCCATAAACCAACTGTTGGAAATTGGATAGGTTTCGGTGTCTTTGTTGTAGTTGCATTATTTATTACATACATTGTATTAAGACTTATTCAGGTATCAAAAGTAGTTGATGCTGAGTTTGATTACTATGCAATGGATGAAGCAAAATATTCAAAAGAATATGTTCTTGAAAATAGTGAGTTGAAGTTTGATTTAGATCCAGAAACAACCCAGTTTACTGTATTGAATAAAAAAACTGGTAAAATCTGGTATTCAAATCCACAGAATGTAGATTCAGATGTTCTTGCTTTAACAAAAGAAAAGAACAATATGAAATCAACATTCCTTATTAAATACTCTACTGTTAATGGAAATGATGATGTTTATGATACTTATACAAAGAGTATTAAGAAGAAATTCTATGATGTAGAAAAGAAAGGAAATGAAATTCTTGTTAATTATACTGTAGGTGATATTGAACGAGAATATATTTTCCCTCTTGCTATTTATCAGGATGAACTTGAAAAATATGAGGAAGGCTTAACAAAGAGCCAGATAAGAACTATCGATAATGCTTACCATAAATACACTATTGATGGCTTTAAGACTGATGATGAAAAAAATCAGATGCTTGTAAAATATCCTGAACTGGAAAATCAGACTCTTTATCTTGTGTTTGACAATTTAAAGGTTTTCCAGAAAGAACAGATGGAAAAATTGTTTGCTAAACAGGGATACACAGCAGAAGATTATGAGCGATCAAAGGAAATGTATAAGGAACAGAATATGAAAACTGTACCAGCTTTCAACCTTTCAGTTTCTTATAAACTGGATAAAAACAATCTTGTTGTTGAAATTCCTTTTGACCAGATTAAATTTAAACATACTTATCCAATTGTTCAGGTATCTGTGCTTCCATATTTTGGTGCGGCAGGTGCTGATGATAAAGGATTTATGCTTGTTCCAGAAGGTGGCGGAAGCGTCATCAACTTTAATAATGGTAAAACAAGACAGAATGGTTATTATGCTGATTTGTATGGATGGGACTATGCAACAGATCGTAAATCTGTAAATACAGAAACTAGAGTTGCTTATCCAGTATTCGGTATTTCAGATAATAACGAAAGTGTAGTTTGTATTATTAAAGATGGTTCTCCATATGCTGGAATTACTGCAGACATAGCAGGAAAACTTGCAAGCTATAACTATGTTCGTGCTGATTATAAGATGTTACATCGTGAACAGTTTGATATTACAACTCGTAATATTACTGCTCAGTATTCATATGAAGTTAATCTACCAGAAGGAGAAAAAATCAGTCAGATTTATTCTTTCTCTGATAAAGGTTCATATGTAGATATGGCTAAAATTTATCGTGATTATCTCTTTAAAGGTGAGAAGAAAACTGATAACAAAAATGTTCCTGTAGCAGTAGATATTATTGGTGCAATTGATAAGGTTCAGCAGGTTGGTGGAGTACCTAAAACACTTCCTTATGAATTAACTAGTTACAAGGCAGCTGCAAATATAATTAATCAGATAGATGAAGCTGGTGTAAAAGATGCAAATATTCGTTTGACAGGTTTTATTAATGAAGGTGTTCATCAAACATACTTAAAAAAGATTAAGTATATCAAGGAACTTGGTGGTACTTCTGGATTCAATAAACTTTTGAATGATACAAAGGATACATCTGCAAAACTTTATCTTGATGCTGCAGTTCAGACAGCTTTCCGTTCAACATTGTTAGGAGAAGGCTTTAATAGATATAAGACACCTGCTCGTTTTGTTTCTGATGAAGTTTGTAAAATTTCTCAGTATTCACCAATCTGGTATGGTCGTTTGGAAGAACTTGATTATTATTATCTCCTTAATCCAAAAGTAATCGCAAAAAATACAGATACACTTATCAAAACAGCAGAAAAGAACAATATTGGTGTTTCTTTTGCAGATAATGGTTATCTCCTTTCTGGTGATTACAACGAAGATCGTGTAGTGTCTCGATTGTCTGCTGCAAATCAGCAGGTAGAAAAGATGAAGATTATTAAGGATAAGGGACTTGGACTTATGATTCGCGGTGGTAATGATTATGCTGTAAAACAGGCTGATTTTATTACAGATTTGAGTCTTAAGGGAAATGACTATGCGATCCTTGATTATACAGTTCCTTTCTATCAGATTGCTTTGCATGGTTATAAGAATTTCGCAGGTCCTGCTGTGAATATTGGTCCAGAAACTGAAGATGTAATTTTACAGTCTGCAGAAACAGGTGCAGGTTTGTATTTCGCATTTACAGGACAATCTGAACGAAGAATTCAGGAAACAAACTATTCTGAATATTATGCAACTTGTTTTGACACATGGAAAGATAAGTTCGTAAATATTTATAACAAGTACAATTCTGAAATTTCAAAGGTTTCTAATAGCTGTATTTCTGATTTTGAATATGTAAAAAACAATATTTCAAAAACTACATTTGAAAATGGATATTCAATTTATGTTAATTACGGTTATTCAGATTACACAACTGCTTCTGGTAAGAAAGTTCCTGCCAGAGACTATGTTGTGGTAAAGATGGGGGAATAAAATGGGTAAAAAACAGATAGGACTTACACGTTCAAGAGCCATTTATGGATATTTATTTATTTTACCTTTCATTTTAGGTTTCTTGCTTTTTATGATTAAGCCATTGTATCAGTCTTTTATGATGAGCTTGTCTGATGTAGAAATCTCTAAGGAAGGTTTCAAGAGTACTTTGAATCATTTTGCTAACTACAAGCGAGCTTTTCTTGTTGACCCTGAATTCAACCGTATGCTTGTTGAGTCTGTGTCACAGATGTTTTATCGTTCTCTTGCAACAATTGTATTCAGTTTCTTTGTTGCTATGCTGTTAAATCAGGAATTTAAAGGACGTGCTGTTGCTCGTTCTATCTTCTTCCTGGCTGTAATTCTTTCTTCCGGTGTATTGGTTGGTATTGAATATAACAATACTCTTATGCAGGAATTAAAGGCTACAATTGAAGAATATGGAAATGGTAATACAATAACACAGGTATTGGAGGATGTCCTTCTTACCAATACAGGTGGTGTAAATGGACCAAGTGAAAAAGTATTTAAAATTCTTTTTGACATTATTGATTCTATTTATGATGTTGCTATGGCATCTGGTATTCAGATTATTATTTTCATTTCTGGATTGCAGAATATTTCTAACAGTATGTATGAAGCAGCAGATATGGAAGGTTGTACATCATGGGAAAAACTTTGGAAAATTACAGTTCCAATGATTAGTCCATTAATGCTTGTATGTTGGATTTATACAATCGTAGACTTCTTCATGAAGACAGATAATAAAATCATGGAAAAGATTAACACTCAGATGGTATCACAGTTGAATTATGGTTATAGTTCAGCACTTGCTTGGATTTATTTCGCTGTTTGTATGTTATTGATTGGTATTTCTTCACTTATTATTTCAAAGGTGGTATACAACTATGACTAAGAAAAATAAACAGACTTTATCAAATTCACAGAGATCTTTCTGGGAAAGAAATGAAGCTTCTGATGGTATTTTGTTAAAAGAGACAATCAAGAAGTATTCATTCTCAATTTTCCGTGCAATTCTTTTGTTCGGAATGTGTTTTATGATTATTCAGCCTATTTTGAATAAACTTTCTCTCAGTTTCATGGCAGAACAGGATTTGTACGATACAACAATTATTCTTGTACCAAAACATTTCTCTGTTAATAACTGGAATGTAGCATCTTATTTGTTGGAATATAAGGATACATTATTTAATAATATCTGGGTTTCAGTCATGGTATCTGTTATTCAGGTTTTTGTATGTAGCTTAGTAGGTTATGGTTTTTCAAGATTTGATTTCCCATTGAAGAAATTCTGGTTCTTCTGTGTAATTTTAATCATTGTAATTCCACCACAGACAATTTCTACATCCTTGTATTTACATTTCCGTTATTTCAATTTATTCGGTAAAACTGTAAATCTTCGAGGTACACCACTTCCTTATATCTTAATGTGTTGTGGTTGTATGGGACTTAAGAATGGTTTGTATATATTTATGATTCGTCAGTACTTTATGGGCTTCCCATATTCTTTGGAAGAAGCTGCTTATGTTGACGGTTGTGGACCTTTCAAAACATTCTTTAAGATTATGATTCCTGGAGCAAAACCAATTCTTACATCTTGTTTCTTGTTCTCATTTGTATGGCAGTGGACTGATGCTTTCTATTCGTCATTGTTCCTTGGAAATATCAAGCTGATTTCTGTAAGACTTTCCAGTTTAGTAGACCGCTTTGGTGCTTATTTGAGTATTATTAATGGTGCTTCTATGAATGCCCCTGTTGGATACTCTAATGCTGTTTTGTCTACAGGTGTGCTTATGTGTGTTATTCCTCTTATTATTCTTTATTTGTTCTGCCAGAGACTCTTTGTTGAAAGTTTAACAAGTACAGGTATGAAGGAATAAAAATAAAAAATTATGCTTTTCAATACGTAAAAGTGTGGTATAATTTTTTTAACAAATACGTGAATCTTTAAAAAAGGAGTAATAAATGAAAAAGATTTCAAAGATTTTGCTTGCTACATCTGTTCTTGCTTTTGCATTGACAAGCTGTGGTTCAGAAAAAGACGCTTCTGGCGTTAAACGTTCAAAATCAAAGGATGCTAACTATCAGGGATACCAGGCAGAAATCGATCCAGCAACTGGAAAGATTTATGACTTCGGTGGAATGGAAGTTACATACTATGACTGGTGGACAAATCCAGATGCACCAGCTGCTTCTAAACAGCAGGAAGACGAAATGGCATTCCGTGCTTGGTTGGAAAAAACTTACAACTTCAAATGTGTAAAGAAAGACTTGGCAGGATGGGGACAGAACCCAACTGAAGTTGCAAACTTCTGTATTACAGGAAGCGATAAATATGCTGTATTCACAATTGATGGACGTTCTGCTTTGAGTGGTTTGAAGGCTAACCTTTGGGCTGATTTGTCTAAATGCGATAACATTGACTGGACAAAGAAAAAGTGGACACAGGGTGTTCTTGATAAGCTCCGTGATGGAGATTCTTTCTACACATTCAATGTAGGTTTGCCAGAACCACGTTCAGGTTTGTTCTTCAACAAACGTGTTCTTCAGGAAAATGGTATTGATCCAGAACTTCCATATGATCTTCAGAAAGAAGGAAAATGGACATGGGAAGCATTCGAAGATCTTTGTAAAAAACTTACAAAAGATACAAACAATGATGGTATCACAGACCAGTGGGCAATGGCTTCATCAAACGGTATTTGGGCTGAAAACATCCTTTATTCTAACGGTGTAAAACTCATCTCTAAAGAAAACGGAAAATTCGTAAACAATGCTGGTACTGATGCTGCTATGGAAGCTTGGGACTTTGTTCGCCGTACATTCACAACATACCAGAGACCACAGCTTGAAGGTGAATCTTGGGATTACTACTTCGCTGCATTCCAGAATGGTGAAGTTGCATTCTGTTTTGAAGATGAATACAACTGTCAGCCAAATGGTAAATTCAACTCTATGAAAGATGACTACGGATTCGTATGTTGTCCAATGGGACCAAAAGGTTTCGGACACGTAACAACAACTCATGGAACTAACATGGTTGTTCTCCCATCTTTCTATGACCTCGACACAGCTAAAAAGATTATGAAGATTATTGACTTCTACACAGAAGAAGTTCCTGGTTATGATGATCCAGAAGCTTGGAAAGAAGGATATTGGGCATCATTCCGTGATGAAAGAGCTGTAAATGAAACATTGCAGAACATGATGGATTATCCATATGAATCAATTTCTGCTTACGTTCCAGATTTGACAAAAGATGAAATGGCATGGAACATCTGTGCTGGTGCAGATCCTCTTGAAACATATGAAAGATTCAAGGATCAGTGGCAGGCTCTTATTGACAATGTAAACTAATTTTTATAGTTTATTGAGTTAAGAGATAAAGACGTCGGTTATTTACCGACGTCTTTTTTTTTGGTATTATTTTTGTAGTAAAGGAATGCATATGAGTACACACGGAACAATGACATCAGATAATCATGCAGCATTATGGCATGGACGTTTTGAAGAAGGTCCAGACGCTGCAGCAGTAGCTTTTGAAACATCAATTCATGTTGATGAGAGAATGGCCTTGGATGATATTAGAGGAAGTATTGCACATGCAAAAATGCTTGCTCATGTAAAAATAATTTCACAGGATGAAGCTAATCAAATTGTTAAGGGGTTGGAAGGAATTCAGTCTGATCTGGAATCTGGAAAACTTGCTATAGACTATTCAGCAGAAGATATTCATTCATTTATTGAAGCAACTTTGACAGATAGAATTGGTGAAGCAGGAAAAAAAGTTCATACAGGCCGCAGTAGAAATGATCAGATAGCTTTAGATGAAAGACTTTATCTTAAGCGTGCAATTCCTGAAATTCAGAATTCCATTCTTACTTTAATAGATGCGTTAACACAGATTGCTGAGAATCATAAAAACTCATTGATTCCTGGTTTTACACATATGCAGCACGCACAGCCTGTAACATTAGCTCATCATGTATGTGCCTGGGCATGGATGCTGGTTCGTGACTGGCAGAGATTGGAAGATTCTTTGAAACGCATAGATTTATCTCCAATTGGAGCTGGCGCTCTGGCGGGTAGTGGACTTCCTTTGGATAGAAAATTCGAAGCTAAAGAACTTGGTTTTGCAGAAGTAACTAGAAACTCTTTGGATACAGTTTCGGATAGAGATTATTGTATTGAAACAGCTTCAAACTTAAGTTTGATTCAGATGCATTTAAGCCGATTCTGTGAAGAAGTTGTTTTATGGGCTACTACTGAATTTAATTTTATTAATCTAAGTGAAAAATGGTCTACAGGTTCTTCAATTATGCCACAGAAAAAGAATCCTGATTTTGCTGAATTGATACGTGGTAGAACAGGTAAGGTTTATGGAAATCAGTTTGCATTAATGACAATGATGAAAGGTTTACCATTGGCTTATGATCGAGATATGCAGGAAGATAAAGAACCATTGTTTGATTCAATTGATACTGTAATGTCTTGTTTGAAAGTATTTACATATATGATTTCTTCTGCACAGTGGAATACAGAAAAAATGGCAGGGGAATGTGATGGTGGTTATTTGAATGCTACTGATATTGCAGATTATCTTGTACGTAAAGGTATGCCTTTTAGAACTGCTCATGGTGTAAGTGCTAAATCTGTCAGAATTGCAATTGAAAGAAATTGCAAGCTTGAAGATCT
Organism: Treponema sp.; assembly: GCA_016297805.1. Taxonomy (GTDB): domain Bacteria; phylum Spirochaetota; class Spirochaetia; order Treponematales; family Treponemataceae; genus Treponema_D. Next base: position 16,159 of record JAEDFX010000041.1, read on the forward strand.
GCCAATGGAAGTTTTCAAGGAATGTTCTGATTTAATAGAAGAGGATATATATTCTGTCATTACTCCTGCAGCTTGTGTAGAAGTAAGAAAAACTGATGGTGGTCCTGCTTCTGAAAAAGTAAATGAACAGATTGTTGAATTAAGACAATTTGTAAAAAATATAAAATAAAATGAGGAAATTTATGAAAAAGATTGTTTGTGCCGTATTGGCATCAGCTGCGTTATTCGCTTTGGTTGGTTGTAAAAAAGCAGATAAAACTGCATCGTCTTCAAATGCTGTAGAAGCTCTAAAAGCAAGAGGAACTTTCGTTTTGGGATTGGATGATTCTTTCCCGCCATTAGGATACCGCGACGATAATAATGAAATTGTTGGATACGACATTGATTTGGCTAAAGAAGTTGCTAAACGTCTTGGTGTAGCATTTAAAGCTCAGCCAATTGACTGGGACGCAAAAGAAATGGAATTGGAAACTGGAAAAATCGACTGTATCTGGAATGGATTCACAATTACAGAAGATCGTATTAATGCGTTGTCTTTTACTAATGCTTATTTGAATAATGATCAGGTTCTTGTCGTTCGTGCTGATAGTGGAATTAAATCTCTTGCTGATATGAAAGGAAAAACAGTAGGTATTCAGAGTGGTTCAAGTGCTCAGGAAGCTGTGGATGATAATCCTACATTTAGTTCTACAATTGGTTCAATGGTAATGTTCAAGGATAATATTACTGCTTTGAATGATCTTGATATCGGTGGTGTTGATGGTGTTGTAATGGATAGTGTTGTTGCTAATTACTCTATTGCTCAGACAAAGAAACCATTTGTTGTAGTAAACGAATCATTGGCTAATGAAGGTTATGGTATTGGTTTCAGAAAATCAGAACCAGAACTTAGAGATGAAGTATGGACAATTTTAAATGCCATGCAGGCAGATGGAACTGTTGCTGCTATCGGTCAGAAGTGGTTTGGTAAAGATATTTCGGTTATTAAATAAATTATGAGTGATAGATACATTAAAATGTTGAAGGCGATGTTTGCGGGGTCGTTAACATCATTAGAAGTGTTTGCATTAACACTTATATTTGCAATTCCCCTGGCTCTTCCTATTGCAATGGGAAGAATGTCCAAGAAAAAGATTTTATCTGGAGTTACAAATGTATTCCTTTTGATAATTCGCGGAACACCTCTTATGTTACAGCTTCTGGTTGTATATTTTGGACCAGGATTGTTAGTTAGATGGCTTGTTCAACAAGGTTTTGATGTATCTTTCAAATGGAACCGTTTTGTGGCTGCTATTGTTGCTTTGGCTATAAATTATTCTGCATATTTTGCGGAAATTTATCGCGGGGGAATTGAGGCAATTCCTAAAGGGCAATATGAAGCTGCAAAGGTTCTTGGATATACTTCCAGACAGACATTCTTTCATATTGTTATTCCACAAGTAATTAAACGAATTGTTCCTGCAATGGGAAATGAAGTAATTACATTAGTAAAAGATACAGCCCTTGTATCTGTTATTGGAGTTTCAGAATTACTTATGGTTGCGAAGGAGAGACAGGGAGCTTTGTTCTCGTTTATACCTTTGTTTATAGCAGGTGTTTTCTATTTCTTTATGAACTGGCTTGTTTCTATTGGTTTCCAGAAATTAGAAAAGAAACTTGGATATTATAATTAGGTGCAGCTTTTATGGAAGAAATAATCAAAGTAGATAATTTAAAAAAGAGTTTTAAAGATAATGTTGAGATTCTTAAAGGGATATCATTCTCTGTAAAAAAAGGTGAAGTTCTTAGTATTATTGGTCCAAGTGGTTCTGGTAAATCAACAATGCTTAGATGTATTTCACAGCTGGAAACTGTAACTGATGGTTCAATAAGTATTTGTGGTTTGGAACTTGTAAAAAATGGTGTTTATGCAGATAAAAAAGTTCGCCATGAGATTATATTGAAGAGCGGAATGGTTTTTCAGAGTTTTAATTTATTTCCTCATTATTCAGTATTAAAGAATATAGTAGAGCCACAGGTTCAGGTTTTGCATAAGTCAAAACAAGATGCCGAAAAAACAGCAATTGAATTACTGGAACGAATGGGACTTGCTCAAAAGAAAGGTAATTATCCATGTGAACTTAGTGGTGGACAGCAGCAGCGTGTTTCTATAGCTCGTGCTTTGGCCTTAAAACCTGAAGTATTGCTTTTTGATGAACCAACATCTGCATTGGATCCTGAGTTAACTGGAGAAATTCTTGCTGTTATAAAAGAATTAGCCAGCGAAAAAATGACTATGGTTGTAGTAACTCACGAAATGGCTTTTGCCAGAGATATTTCAACTAAGATTATTTTTATGGATGGCGGTGTTATTGTTGAACAAGGTAATCCGGAAGAATTGATAAATAATCCTCAGATGGATAGGACAAAAGCTTTTTTGTCTCGTTTCAATAAATAGTTCTCTAAATAGAGTCTTGAATAAAAATCACATTTCATATAATATAATATTTCAACATTCACAATAGGGTATATTGTGTCCAAAACTGTAATTTTGGTGCTGGAAACAGTGCCATGGAGGATATAAATGGTCAAAATCAGACTTAAGAGATTTGGTACTAAAAAACGTCC
>JAEDFX010000154.1 GCA_016297805.1 Treponema sp.
GCCTTCTCACCTTTTCTCTTTTCCACAATCTGATTGAAAACCTGATTCATACTCAATTCATCTTTCTTGATGGCTTCAATCTGTTCAGGTGTTCCTTCCTTCAGGACTAGCCTTGTTTTTTCAACGGTCTTTGCTGAAACTCCAATCTGCTTTGCAATAATTTCAGAAGCCTTTCCTTTTTCTCCTGAACTGTTTCCTTTACCTTTTTCAAAATTGAAGTTTGCTACGGCATCCAAAAGAGCCTGACCGCTCAGGTTTCGTCTGTTAACCTGTTCTTTTATGGCAAACATCTTTGCTTCTTCCAATGTTGCAAAGTGATGAATAATACATGGAATCTTCTTGTTTCCAAGGCTTTCCCATGCGCATTTTCTTGTGTGGCCGTCAATCAGAATATATTGTCCATCATGTCTCCATACATGAATTTCATGTCCTGATTTAAAGCCTTCTTCTCTCATGGATTCCGTCATTTTTGTAAGAACGGATTCTTCCATAGCAAGAAGTTTTTCAAACTCTGGTTTCAAAACGATGTCTTTAATTTTGAGCATCTTCTTTTCACTAAGTTTCTGTGTTGTTTCAGTTACTGTATCTTTTGCTTTCGACAAAACTGTTTCAAATTTTCCTTTAATAATATTAAGTTCCATAGGTATTCCTCATTTAATATTTGTGATGGTGGAATCTGGAACTGAAGTTTTTCGTTCAACTTTCAGTTCCGATTCTTTTTTTAAGCTGATTTCTGCAAGTGTTCTACAAATGCAAGAACATCAGACTTTTTGTACTTTCTTCTTCTGCCGTCTTTGATTACTCGTGATTTGAGCCAGTCATAACGTTCGCAGGAATGAAATGACGAAGGTGCACATCGTAGGAATTCGATGACTTCCTTCTGGAGCCAGAGTTCTTCTGGTGCTGCTGTCTTTTTCAATTGTGTTACTCCTCCAGTAGATTAAGATTTTTCTCTCTCCGATTTTCTATTTATGCGCCTACCTTTTCAGGCAGAAGCAATTTATTCTGATTTTGAACATCACAGTTTTCAGATTCTACATTGTCCTTTACTACATAGACTGCATCTGAACTAAGCTGTTCAAGAATAGGTGCAAACAACCGTTCCGAACTTTCTGCAATCTTATCAAGTGCAATTTCCTTTTTGATATGATTTGCATAGTTATTGAAAACGCTTTCTGTTTTGTGGCCGGAACCAATCATACAGATTCTTTGATCACCGATATCTGAAAGTGTATTAGTACACCATTCGTGACGGAAACCATGGAAAGTAATTTTTTCAGGATTTGGATATCCGATTGATTCAAGAGCTCGACGTAAATATCTGTTGAATCGTTTTGGACTCATAGGTTTATCTGAAGCTTGTGTGCTGTAAAAGATAAAACTGTTTTCGTCATAGCCCCACGGATTAAAGGCTGCCTGATTCAAAATCATATCCCGTAGCTGTGGTGGGATTCTGATTTCCCGCTCTTCTCCGTTCTTTGGAGTTTTAAGGCCACCTTCATAAGGACTGTAAGAATGACGGATGAAAATACGGTCTCCCCCTATATCCCGAACTTGAAGTGCAAGAATCTCTCCTTGTCGCATTCCCGTAAAACAGGCAACCAGACAGGCAAGCTTTACACGGTCATTGTCCCATTCAGCATTAAAGAGAGCTCTTGTTTCTTCCATAGTGAGAATAGTCTTCTTTTTAGTTTTGCTTCTTGGAGAAATGATTCCTGAATAACAGTTGTTTTCAGTAAGGTCGTGAAGGTGTGCCCATTTCATTGGAATTGTCACTGACTGAAGAACTGCTTTAATAGTTTTAGGACTCAGCTTTTTTGTACAGTCTGCCATGAAGATTTTGTTTACATCATCTCGAGTAACCTCACCAAGAAGTTTTCCTTCAAGGATAGGCCTCCATTTACTTTTGATGATGTTTCTCATGTTCTGCAGATGGCGGTTTGTAGAAGAGTGATCCTTCAGTTCCATTTCACGCAGATATGGAGATTGGTCTCGTGTCCAGAATTCAATAAGGTATTCCATGACATCACGGTCACCTTTTGCATTTGTGCGGACAGCGGTTTGGATGAATTTACGGTCCTTCATTACCTGAATAAGGTCGTTGATTTCCTTCTCAGACAAATCGTTTGTCTTAAGGTAATTAAGAACAGTAATAAAATTGAATGATTTTTTGCCGATTGCTGTTCCAGTTCTGGAAGTACGGTCTGGTACACAACCATTAACGACCCATCCCATAACTACACGTTCGGCTTCAGTTTTGTTTTCTTTTCCCGTACTTTTATTTCGGGAAATAGTTCCGTCAGGGAGACGGACTTGAGCATACCAGAATGGTGAATGCTTTGTTTTGAATAGTAAATAAGGTTTATTCAAGTATCTTCCTTTCCTCGGCAGGCAGAAGATGATTTTACTTTACAATATTACGTAACATTTGTAAAGTTTTTCCTTAAAATACTACTATAATTCCATTCTTACTTTTTACTTTATATTCGTTTTTCCATCCTCCTGCGCTGAAAAACTCGATTTATTGTAAATGTATCTTCTTATATTACAAGGAATTAGAAAGTAGATTTTCCAAATAATACAAGGAGTGTCCTACAGGTTCGAGTCCTGCCCCCGCTATACTGCTAAATCCTTATGGTATAAGGATTTACACTACTACTAAACCTAATCAAAGTAAGGCTTAGCGTAGAAATCACATCTAATTTAAACTACGGTTTTAAACCAAGGTTTTTGTTGCAAAGTGAGGTTCTATGGCTAAGCCTTATTTTTTATTTAAAATGCCTTCTGGTATTTGGTATGCCAGATTGCAGCTTTCCGATGGCACTCAGACAAACAACAAATCGACAGGATGCAGAGACAGAGCATCCGCTGAACGTGTTGCTATGGGCTGGGTTGTAAACAACAACATTCCAAGCAGAATCAATTCCGCAGAAGAGAATCAGAAGAAATTACGACTGGATATAATGACGGTCCTTAATTCTCTTAGAACAATGGAAATGGATCGTGAAGATGTTCAGACAATCATCAAGGTCCTGAAGGAACGTAACTTCATTCATTCTGCAGTCTTAATGGCAAGTCCAGAAAGTAAACCAATTGATGAATACATCAGTGAGTTCTGGGCTTTTGAAACATCTCCTTACATCAAAGAAAAGAAGCTTAAAGGACAATCAATTCACCGGGATTATTGTGAAGCAATGCTTATGAGAGCAACTAAATACTGGTTGCCACATGTTTCTGGAAAGCCAGTTGGATGTATTACTCATGAAGATGTAACTGCCCTATTCGATGATGAAGAAGTTCTTAAACTTGCACCAAAAACAATCAACTCTGTTGTAAGTTCAGTGACAATTCCTTTGAAATGGGCATACTTCCATAAGCTTACAGAAATCAACTGTTTTGACGGTATTATTAAATGTTCACAGAAATCTAAGAAACGAGAAATTCTGACAATGGAACAGGCAGCTGCATTTTTTGCATCTGAATGGGATAACGATACTGCCAAACTTGCCAATGCAGTTGCCTTTCTACACAGGCATGCGTGCAGGTGAAGTTGCGGCTCTTCGTTTTGAAGATATTGGTGTGGACCGGCTTTATGTAAGACAATCCTTGAGACCAAGCGAGGGAATTAAGGAATGTAAAAACGGTGAAGAACGAGAAGTTCTTGTTCCTCCACAATTGCGTGATTTATTGATTGCACAGGCAAAAGCTAATCCTTGGAATCAGGGAATGAAAGGATTTGTTTTCTGGGGATTAACAGAAGAACATCCAACTGATCAAAAAAACTGGCTTAAGTTCCTTAGACGGGTTTTAGAAAATATCGGTTATTCTGAGCCAGACAAAATCACCTTCCATGCATGGCGACATTTGTGGTGCAGCCGTATGAGTGATGAAATTGCTGATAAACGTGTTCTTATGACAAGTTCAGGACACAAAACCGAAGCAATGCTTGATCACTATGCAGCACACATGGAACAGGAAAGAGCACTGGAAAAACTTCGTGCTACAGAAGAAAAACTGTTACTTCCAATTCTTGGATTTGATAAAGAAGATTCTGAGATTATTGATGCAGAAGTTAAACTTCTTCCTGAAGATGATGATGATGAAAAAAAAGAGGATTGCGAATAAATCGTAATAAAACAATTAAAGCCTGACATTAGTCGGGCTATTTTCGTTTTTGCAACGAAAACTTTGGAGAAAAGAATTATGAATATTTTTGGAAAGAATAAAAAAGCAAACGATAAAGACAACGCTAAGATTAAATTG
>JAEDFX010000155.1 GCA_016297805.1 Treponema sp.
CCTTAGCCTTATAGGCTAAGAGCAAACCACCCGTTTGACGGGTGGTTGTGATTGGTACACTGATGACTGACATCAGTGTACCACTTTTTTATTCTTCAAACCAGTTTTCAACCATCAGAGCTGAAACTTCTTTTATATCTTCAAAATCTTTTACATTTCTTGTTACAAGAATCATATTGTTGGCAATTGCTGTGGCGGCAATCATGGAATCCATTTTAGGAGCAGGACGCCCTTTTTTTTCTAATCGTTCAGAAATATCAGAATTAATCCAGCTAGCATGAATATCAAAAGGTAAAATTTCATAGTATGCCTGAACATAATCGATATAAAAGGATAGAAGAGTGTCTTGTTTATTTCCAGCAGGAAGGCGTTTTGCGCCATAAAGAAGTTCATCAAAGGATACAGAAGATATAGAACTAATGTTTTTTGTTTCTTCTAATTTTTTGAGAACATTCTGATTTGGATATTTGGCTCTCATTTCAGAAATAATATTTGTATCAAGTAAATATATTGGTTGCATTTTTGCTCCTAAAAAATATTAGATTTAGTTAGTCAAAATCTTCTGGGTGTCTTATACTAGGTTCGATTCTATGCCGATAATCGTACATAGCTTTTTCGTCTTCTTCATTAAAAAAAGCATAAGGATGCTTTTCCCTCCACTCCATAACCTTTGCCATAAAAATTTCCCCTTCAGTTTTTTGTGCGCATTCTTCTTCGGCAATTATGCGGGCAACTGGTTTTCCGTGACGGGTAAGCTGGATTGTTTCACCTTCTTCTGCCAGATGAATAAAAAATGGAAGCTTGTTCTTTGCTTCAAAAATTGGAACTGCTGTCATAGTTACCTCCGTTTTAAAGATACAACACATTAACAGAATTGTCAAATTTATTCCTATATTATTTTAAATATAGCTATATTTAGGTATATAGACGATAGGTTTTTTGGATGATATATTTAAAGGGGCGTTGCGGGTGCTCCCGCTAGAAGGGGTAGAGAGCAACGTAGTGCGAACGAGGGGAAGGCTTTCCCCTTTATGGAGGTTTTAATGAAAACTGTAGTTTTGGGAACAACGGGAATTACATCCCCACAGAATGCTTTTGGAGCACTTCCTGTTCAGCGTGATGATTTTGAAACAGCTATTAAGATTCTTCGCCGTGCATATGAAGGTGGAATGACTTTTTTTGATACAGCCCGTGCTTATTCTGATAGTGAAGAAAAAATGGGGCTTGCTCTTGCAGATGTCCGTTCAAAAATCAATATTGCTACAAAAACTATGGCAAAAACTCCAGATGAAATGAAAGCTCAGCTGGAAACCTCCTTGAAAAATCTTAAAACCGATTATGTAGATATCTATCAGTTTCATTGTGTGGATCAGTGCTATAAGCCTGGTGACGGTACTGGCATGTACGAAACTATGGAAGATTTTAAGCGTCAGGGATTGATTAAACATATTGGTATAACTGCTCATAAAATCGGCATTGCGGAAGAATGTGTAAATTCTAGTTTGTATGAGACAATGCAGTTCCCTTTCAGCTATCTTTCTAGCCAGCGGGAAATCGACCTTGTAAATCTTTGTAAGGAAAAGAACGTTGGTTTTATTGGAATGAAAGGGCTTGCCGGCGGTTTGATTACCAATGCTAAAGCAGCTTATACTTTTATGACCCAATATGATAATGTTCTGCCAATCTGGGGTGTTCAGCGTATGAATGAACTGGAGGAATGGCTTTCTTTTATGAAGGATTCTCCAGTTTTTGATGATGATATGCGTCAGTTTGTTGAAGAGGATAAAAAGCAGTTTGGTACAGATTTCTGCCGTGGCTGCGGTTACTGTATGCCTTGCCCTCAGGGAATTTTGATTAACAATTCGGCTAGAATGAGTCAGATGATTCGCCGTGCGCCAACTCCTGCATGGACAAACGATTTCTGGCGGGAAGCTATGGCAAAGATTCCAAACTGTACTGGCTGCGGGGCTTGCAAAAAGAAATGTCCTTATGGTCTTGATATTCCAAATTTGTTGAAGAAGAACTATGAGGATTATCAGAATATTTTAAGCGGAAAAACAAAGGTTTAGGCTGATTCAGAATGAAGATAATGGTGAGTGCCTGTCTTTTGGGGCATAACTGCAAATATAACGGCGGCAATAATTTTAATGAGAAGCTGGCAGACTTTTTGAAGAATCATGAGGTTGTACCTGTTTGTCCTGAAGGATTAAGCGGATTGCCAACTCCTCGTGCTCCCAGCGAAATTGTGAACGGCGTGGTTATGAATGCCGAAGGTGTGAACGTAGATAAGGAATTTCGCAAGGGTGCGGAGCTGGCTTTTGAACAGGTTCAGAAGGTTCAGCCAGATATGATAATTCTTCAATCCAGAAGTCCTTCCTGCGGTGTTAATCAGATTTATGACGGGAGTTTTTCTAAAAAGTTGATTCCTGGGCAGGGCTTGTTTGCGGCAAAATGTATTGATGGTGGCTTTAAAACTGTAGATTTGGAAGATATTTAAATAAATTTGGAGTGATTATGTCCTGGAATTTAATGTTTTTTGTAAACAGTGTGCTTCTTGGTGTTGGTCTTGCAATGGATGCGTTTTCTGTTTCTATGGCTAATGGATTGAATGAACCTAAGATGAAGTTTGGCCGTATGAGTTTGATTGCCGGTTGTTACGGATTTTTCCAGTTTGCCATGCCAATGATTGGCTGGATTTGTGTTCATACAATTGTTGTTTATTTCCAGAAGTTTGAAGCTTTTATTCCGTGGATTGCTTTGCTTTTGCTCCTCTACATTGGTGGAAAAATGATGATTGAAGGCATTAAAGGAGAAGACGACGAGGATGCTGGAGACAAAAGGCTATCATTTGGGACTTTGATTATTCAGGGAATTGCTACATCAATAGACGCACTTTCTGTAGGATTTACAATTGCAGATTACGGTGCAGTTATGGCATTGATTGCATCTGTGATTATTGCAGTTGTTACTTTCTTTATCTGTATTGGCGGATTGATGATTGGTAAAACTGTTGGAACTAAGCTAAGCAATAAGTCAGCAATTCTTGGTGGTGTAATTCTGATTGGAATTGGTATAGAAATCTTTGTTAAGGGCGTATTCTTTTAATTATGTGTGATAAATTTTATAAAAACGGTCTGCATTTTGAATGTCAGCGCTGTTCATTTTGCTGTGGTCATTCTCCGGGGTTTGTGTATCTTTCAAAGCGTGATTTGACTGTTCTTTGTCAGCACTTTGGAATGAAGATTAAGGATTTTGTAGAAAAATATTGCCGTTGGGCTGATTATTATTACGGAACAAAGGTTCTGGCACTTCTTGAACAGAAAAACTATGACTGCATTTTGTGGAATAACGGATGTACAGCTTACGAAGCCCGCCCAGTGCAGTGTTCAACATATCCTTTCTGGTCCTGGATGATTAATGATGAAGCTACATGGAATGAATGTGCACAGGAATGCCCAGGAATGAATAAGGGCCGCTTGTGGACGGTAGAAGAAATTGAACGAGACAAGAAAGCCTATGTTGAAAATGTTCCACTTCACAAGGAAGAAGTGGAAGAACTGATTAGGCAGGAAGAAAATAGCTTATAATTTGGCTTTTACTTTCTGTTTTTCCAATTGTTCAGCTAGTTTCTTTACATGTTCAATTGGAAGTTCCATGCAACGTGCGACTTTTTCAATAGAATCACCTTCTTTGAGTAGAGATATGGCATGTTTGTTATCTCTATTAATCATCCATTCATCAAACATATGTGAACCTCCATCTTTTGAGTTGGTGATTTTAAGATTTTCAAAGTTAATATTTTTGGTAAAAGCCTTAAGCAAATCCATAACTTCGTTTATGTGGATAACTAATTCTGCTGGTGGATTATAGTCTTTATTGTTATGAATCTGCCAGAAATAATCAGCTACGAAATAAAAATCACTTTTGAACATGTCTACTTGTTCACGAGACAAATAAGACATCTCTATTACATTTATTTTATAATTAGTAATGAAAGGTTTCAACTCTTCAGAAACATCAGAACATTAACAATATCAGCAAAGATATCATTAAATCCTTCCAGTGATTTCTCTGATAAATCTTTCTCAGACATTTAGTTCTCCTATATAAACTTTTCTATATATAGAATTGCCGCAATATACGATTTTTACCAAAATTTAGGAAAAAAAATTAGATTTTTACAAAATAATTACTTACATATGACAGTTCGTGGCATAGCTGATGAATTATTCTAAACACATAATCCAAGGAGG
>JAEDFX010000156.1 GCA_016297805.1 Treponema sp.
TGGATTTTTATACAATCGAAAATGTTACATTCTGTATTGTAATATCCACTTTTGACATTTTTAATGCAACCTTTTGATTCAGCTGAAAATCATTTGTATTATTCAACATTGTCTGCATATCAAGAGCTGGAATAAGGAACAAAGCATCTTTTCCCTTAAAATCAATACAGAAAGCTTCATATACATTTTCAGGGTTCTGCATAAGATAAACCAGTTTCCAATGTGTATCACTCAAGCGGGAAGCTTTTTTTGCTGCAATTGAAGCTGCATCTCCTGCCGCAACTCGTTCAAGCATTTCATCTTTATTAAGTATTCGTTCACCTTTTATAAAAGCACGCAACTGCTGGTGAGCAATAAGATCACTATAACGACGCAAAGGTGAAGTTACCTGACTATAAAAACTTACACCAAGTCCAGCATGAGGAGCGGGTGTAATTCCTACTGAACGCCGTCTCATGCATTTAATTTTCGCAAAACTGCCTGCCCAGCCTTCCGGAATATTTTCTGGAAATTCTGGAGCTTCCTGACTTACAAATGGAAAAGGAATCTGATTTTTGAATGCAAAACGGGCAGCACCTTCGCCAGCCATAATCATACATTCTGCAATCATATCGTTACTTTCATATTTCTCATCAGGTTCTACAGTAACTTTTTTTGTTTCTTTATCAACTGTAATATGAACTTCCGGCATCTGAATAGTTACAGCATTATTCTGTTCTCGACGAAGTTTATTTTTTCTGGCAAGTTCAAACAATGGCTTTAATTCAGGACTATCTTTTTGTTCCTCAGCCTGTTTATATGTAAGTCGATGAACCTTTACCTTTGTTCTAAAAACAGAACAATCTTCTATTTGACTGTTTTCATCTACTTTTATTCTAAATGACAAGGCACATGAATCTTCCTTCAGTCCCAAAGCATAATCTTCGAGGCAACTTTCGCAAAGCATTCGGGACGCACCTTCTGGAATATACAGTGTAGTTCCTCGTCCGCGAGCCGCAATATCAATTTTCGAATCAGGTTCCACCGAACTGGCAGGATCTGCAATATGAACCCAAAGATATTCTCCATCAAAAGCTACAGCATCATCAGGATCGGTAGAATGTTCCCCATCAATTGCATAGGCAACATGAGAAACTTCCATACGCTCTTCTTCGGGCATTGCACCAAGCTGTTCTCGGGCAGAATCAAAACTAAAGCCAAAACGTGTTGGATAAGGATTTTTGGTACTATCCCAGATTCCTGTGTCTATAAGAAGCTTATGAGCTTTTTCTATAGTCTGACTGATTCCTGCCTCTGCAAGAGTTTTAGATTTTTCTGTTTTGCATAGAGCGTAAGCTTCCACTTCCCCCATAAATTTTGCATCACCAGGCAAATCAAGTTTTCCAGACTTAAGGCGTTTTATAAATGCTGTACGAATCTCCTGCTCATGTTCTTTTTCATAATTTTTCTGATTAATTGCATCGATTTCTGTCTGAGTGCGCATTGTAAAAATCAGATTTCCGTTTTTTAACTCCTCTACAGAAAGTGCAAAATGAGGATCTGCAACTAAAGAACTATAAACAAACCAGGCTTCATCGGCTTTTAGTCCACCACGAGCATAGTCAGCAAAATCATTCAAACTGATTGGTTCATTAGCAGTAGATTCATCAGACTGAAGAAGTTCATAAGTTTCCATAAGCTGATTTGTAAAAGAAGAATCTTCATAAGCAAGAACTTTTTCCAGACTTGAACATGGACCTTCGTGAAGTAAAATCACATCTTTTTCACGAACTTTCTGTTCACCATAAACAGCCTTTTTACCAGTTGGAGTTGCGGGTTGTGTACAAAAACGAATTAAATATTTATCACCATCACGGTCAATCACAACCGCAGCAGAATTTTTATAAAGAACCACAGAATTTTTAGTCATGTTCTTAATATACAAAAAAAGTCTCCCCTCTTACAAGAAGCAACTCTAAGTAAAAGGAAAGACTTATAAATATTTATATATTATCTAATTTTATATAAATTAATTCTTATATGTCCAATAAACACCAGCAGCCCATACAGAATAATCATCATTATTAAATGCTTTTCTGAACTGATAATCAAATGCAGCGGAAATAGAATTATGCTTATCAAAGCTATAAGTAAAATCAGGACGAATATCAAATACAAAACCACCTGTATAATCTTCAGTGTGTTTATAATCTTCCCAACGTCTATCTTTTGAACCCCATCCAAATGATGTGAAGCCACCAATCATCATTTTTTCATTTATTGAATACTCTAAACGACCACCTGCATAAACTGCTGGTGTGTAATTAGAATCCTTGAAAACAGATACACCTGCTTCTGGGCGAACCATAAGTTTTTTAATTGGGAAGAATGTTACTGTTGCTCCTGTTCCCCAAGTTTTATAATTCTGCTTACCAGAGAAATCTTCGAATTCAAAATAAGCATCAACTGTAACCTTTGAGAAATACAAACTAAGACCTGTATACAAATCTGTAGAATCATTACCAATATTTTCAAGTGCAACTGAAGCTCTAAATACATCCATTGGTTTAATTGCAAATGCTGCATTAAAGAAAGGTTTATCAGTTGTTACTCCAGAAGGAATTGAAATACCAGCTTCAATAAAATCTGAATATCTGTAACGAATACCAAGAGCTGTATCAGCATAATTGTTATCATAACTTGTATAACCAGCAACATCAGCAGAACCAGGAGCACCTTCTTTTAAACCACCCTGTGGAATATGAGTTAATGGTTCCCAATAACAACCATAACATGATGGAGCAGGTCCAATCACCCAAGAAAGACGTGTACCCATTCCAAAATCAAGGTCATGTTTATTTTTAGCAATAGCATTCCAAAGGAAATTTACGTAAAGAGAATCAGTATATCCACTAGTCTTATCTCCACCCTGTCCACTATGGTTTGTATAATAGAATGGAGTTTTCTGAGTATTTGCAAAAGTAATATTCTGGAATTCATTGAATTTCCAATTTGTCTCTGCAGCCCAATTCAACATTGCTTCGATAGTAAACTGTGAAACATCAACACGAGCCTGTAAAGTCTCATACAAACCATAAAAACGAACATCTGGAGATTTTCCAGCTTCGGGATACTGCTCTCCAAAACCTGTCCACAAAGTATTCTGAACTCCTGCCTTTGTTAAAACCTGAGTAAATGCAGAAGAAACAACCAAAGCAGCACAAACTGCCAATGCCAAAATTTTCTTCATTTTAGTCTCCTATAACTAAATTACTAGCTCTCTCGTTTTACACTTTAAAAAATAAAAGGCGTATTTCTTACGAAATACGCCTTTTACTATAGTACAAATTACCTATATGGTCAAATTACCATTTCTTTTCAATCTGATCACAGATGTTCAATTCACCTTCATCCAAAGAGAAGAACTTAGCTTTTTCCATATTAGGAACTACGTTTACAGAGTCTCCTAAGCGGAATTCAGCATTAGCATTTGTCTTAGCAATGATAGACTGACCTTTGTTAGAAACAAGGTACAAGTGTGTTTCAGCACCAAGTGGTTCCTTGTTAGTAATCTTCATCTGCATATCGTCTTTTCCTGCTGGTTTTTCAACGTATGTCAAATCTTCTGGACGGATACCGAAAGATACTTCTTTATTTACGTAGTCTTTCAAGTATTTAGCCTGTTCGTCTGTTGGGTTGATTTCGAATGAACCTTCGTCACAAACGATTTTTCCATTCTTTTCAAGAACTTTTACAGTCAAGAAGTTCATTGGAGGAGTTCCGATGAATCCTGCAACGAATTTGTTGATTGGGTTGTTGTAGAGGTACAATGGAGCACCAATCTGCTGAATAATACCATCTTTCATAACAACGATCTTTGTACCGAGAGTCATAGCTTCGATCTGGTCGTGTGTTACATAAATCATTGTAGCCTGAAGTCTGTTGTGAAGAGCAGCCAATTCAGAACGCATTGTTACACGAAGTTTAGCATCCAAGTTTGACAAAGGTTCATCGAACAAGAATACTTTTGGATTACGTACGATAGCACGTCCTACAGCAACACGCTGTCTCTGTCCACCAGAGAGAGCCTTTGGTTTACGATCCAAGTACTGTGTAAGGTCAAGCTGTTTAGCAGCATCGCGAACACGACGATCGATTTCCTGTTTGTCCATCTTACGAATCTTCAATCCGAATGCCATGTTATCATAAACAGTCATATGTGGATAAAGAGCGTAGTTCTGGAATA
>JAEDFX010000042.1 GCA_016297805.1 Treponema sp.
ATGAATTTTTTGAAAATGTAACAGTGATGTTGGTTTTTAAAACTTAATTTTTAAAGATTTTTGAGCACGAATAATGGGATGTTTGATTTCTTGTATTGCAGCAGTAGTTTTTTCTGATTGTGAAATCGTTTGAGGATTTGAATGTGGGGAAGGTTGTCTCGTTGGTGTGCACGTTTTATGCGGATAGAGAAAGGGGCATCAACAAACAAAATGGCCTGACATTTTTTTAATATATCAGGGGTTTTATATAGAACAGTTGCGTTGATAATTGTTTTAGGATGTTCTGCAATAAACTGATCTACCATTACAGTGATAATCGGATAAACAATATTTTCCTGAACTTCCAGTAAATCTGGCATAGAAAACAGTAACTCTCCTAATGCACGGCGATCAATGGAACCATCTTCCTTTTTGAGTTTGATTTTTTTTTCTTTGGCATAAGGCTCAAATGTGTCTATGATTTTATTTCTGGCAATTTCTATGGCCTGATGTACCAGTTTGTCTGCATCTACAGAAGCCCACCCATGCTGCTCCAATTGAGAACATATGTAATTTTTTCCCGCTGCCATTTTACCGGTTACACAAATTATTTTATAGTTTGAAATCAAATCTAAAAAATTATCTATATTGTTTATCTGCTGTTCTTCCATATAGCTATTACCTATAAAATACAATTTTTTTTAATGGAATTCTCCCCAGTTCTTACCGTATTCGATGCTAACTCGTAATGGAACGTTCAGTTTGATGGCATTTTCCATATTTTCTTTTATAAGACTGATTGTTGCATCGATTGTTGTCTGATCGTCAGGGCATTCAAAAATTAATTCATCGTGTACCTGGAGCAGCAGTCGTGCTGGACTGTTTGAAGTTGTTAGTGCTTCTGTTACCTTCAGCATGGCAGTTTTTACGATATCTGCGGCGGAACCTTGAATTGGTGTGTTCTTTGCCATTCGCTCAGCAGCAGCTTTTTCTACTTTATTGCGGCTGTTGATTGCAAGAATCGGACGACGGCGGCCAAGAATTGTTTCTACATAACCAGTTTCTTCTGCTTTTGCTATAACGTTGTTCATAAAGCTGCTTACAGAACTGTAGGTGTGGAAATACATATCAATAAAATTTGTGGCTTGTGTACGGCTGATTCCTAAATCTTTTGCAAGACTGAAGGCAGACATTCCGTAAATTACTCCAAAGTTGATGGTTTTTGCGATGCGGCGCATTTCTGGAGTAACGGCTTCCGGGGCTACTCCGTAAATGAGGGCTGCTGTGGCACGATGAACATCTGTCCCATCGGTGAAGGCCTGACACATATTTTTATCTCTGGAAAGATGTGCAAGAACTACCAGTTCAATCTGAGCATAGTCGGCAGAAATAAGGATTTTGCCTTCTGGCGCTGTAAAGGCAGAACGGATGCGGCGGCCTGCTTCACTTCGGACAGGAATATTCTGAAGATTTGGTTCACGGCAGGAAAGTCGACCTGTGGCTGTTCCTGTCTGTACAAAATCTGTGTGAATGCGTCCCTGATTATCTACCATGGCAGGCAGAGTTTCTACATAAGTTGACTGAAGTTTTGCCATTTCCCGATATTCCAGAATCATTTTTGGAACAGAATCAATGGCAGCCAGTTCTTCTAATACACTAGTATCTGTGGAGTAGCCGGTTTTAGTTTTTTTGCCAGTTGGCAGGTGTCGTTCTTCAAAAAGTACAGTCTGCAACTGTTTTGGAGAAGCAATGTTGAATTCGTGGCCAACTTCCTTATAGATTGCTTTTTCTGCTTCTGCAATTCCTGTTGTAAGCTCTTTGTTGTAAGCATGGAGAGTTGCTGTATCCAGATGAATACCGTTCAGTTCCATTTGAGTTAGTACTGGAAGTACCTGCATTTCCATGTCATAAAGCGCTGTGGCTTCAAAATTTTCTGTAAGTTTATTGTAAAGCTGTAGTGTAAAATCTGCATCTTCTGCAGCGTATTTGTAGGCAGTTTCCAGTGGAACATCTGCAAAAGTTTCACCTTTTTTTACGATATCATCAAATTCAATGCCACGAAGTCCAAGCAATGTTTCTGATAGGAATTCCAATGAATAACCATTTTTTCCCGTTCGTTCTGGATTGTTAAGCCATGCAAGTACCATTGTATCCTTAAGCTGTGCCTTAAGCCATGTAGAAAGCTCTTTTGCAGATGGTGCCATATTGTTAGCAAGAACCTTAAGATCGAACTTTGCATTATGCATAAGTATTGTGGGCTTTGGACTCTGGAAAAGCTTCTGCAGTTCTGTAAGGGCATCTTTTAGCTGGATATAGTCTGTCTGGCTGAAAAGATCCTGAGATTCTCCCTGCTGAATTGGAACATACACTGCTTTTCCAGTTTCATAACAAAGACTGAAGCCCAAAAGCTTGCAGTCAAAGGTGTTCAATCCAGTTGTTTCGCTGTCATAAGCAATTGGATGATTGTTGTCTGCGATTTTTAGATAGTTATCTATATATGTAGAAAGTTCTTCCAGTTTAGTGATTGGTCTGTAGCTGGAGGTGTCGTTTTGTGTGACTGCAGTAATTTCTGCGGGGCGTTGCGGGGTGGCAACCCCGCTGGAAGAGGTAGGGGAAGACGCGTTAGCGGCTGGACCGAGGGGAAGGCCAGCAAGCTCGCTTGCTTCCCCTCCTGTTTCTCCTTCTTTCAAATTGTAGTGATTATTTGCTTTAGCCTTTGCCCGGGCGTTGTTTTTAGCATTCAAGGTAAGTTCCAGCTGTTCATAGCTGTTGGCAACGGCTTTTGCTTCAAAGGAATCAAGAAGTTTTGCGGCATTTTCGTAGTTGTATGTATATGGATCGGAATTAATTGCAGCGTCAATGTCAGGGCATGGAACTGTGTCGCAAAGACGTACCAGCTTCTGGCTGAAGTATGCCATTTCTTTTCCATCAATGAGTTTTTTCTGCATGGCTCCTTTTACTTCATCAATGTGAGCGTAAATGCCATCCAAATCGCCGTAAGAATTAAGGAGTGTACCTGCGGTTTTTACACCAACACCTTTAACACCTGGAATATTATCTGCGGAGTCTCCGTAAAGAGAAAGCAGGTCTAAAAGCTGTGCAGGTTTAACTCCCCATTCTGCTTCTACGCCTTCAATTCCTGTGACCTTCCATGTAGCAGCACCACTTTCTGGCTTTAGAATCTGTGTTGATTCGCTTACCAGCTGCATCAGGTCTTTGTCTCCGGAAAGAATGCGGCAGGTTCGGCCTTGTTCTTGGCATTTTTTGGCAACTGTGGCAATAATATCGTCGGCTTCGTAACCGTCGCACTGCAAAACAGGGACGCCAAGAGCCTGCAGAATATGGCATATCCATGGAATCTGGGCGTGAAGGTCCTCTGGGGTTTTATTTCGGGTTGCCTTGTATTCTGGATACATTTCATGGCGGAAGGTTTTAGTCTTTGAATCCATGGCTGCCACAAGATATCCAGGCTGATAGTGCTGTAAAATGTAATGAAGGTTTCTGAAGAAACCGAAAAGAGCACTGATGTTTTCTCCCCGGGAATTTGTAAGGGGACGGTTAATAAAAGCAAAGTAGCAGCGGAAAATAAGTCCGTAGCTGTCTAAAATGTATACTGTTTTGTTGTTGAAATCCATAAATCATATTTTATCGTGCATATGCTTTTTTGTCACGGATGGGTTTGAAATGGTGGTGGAACACAGAAGTCAGACATTGGTGTACCACTTTCAAAGTGGTACGCCAATGTCTGACTTCTGTGTATCACTTATTTGCACAATTCTTTTGCACGAACTAATGCATCGTTGATGTTGTCAAAAATGTTTTCCCGTTTGAGGGTATCTGCCATGCCTGTTTTTTCAAGAAGCATGTATGGCTGTGTGTGAATACCTGAGATAACGATTGTAATGCCTTTGCGGTCACAGGCTGTTTTACACTGTTCAAGGGCTTTGATTCCACCTGCATCAAGATAAAGTGTGTTACGCATGCGAAGAATTAAAACCTTACAGTCGGCCTGGGCACGTTCTGTAGCAAGCTCAAATTTACGAACTGTACCAAAGAATAAAGGTCCTTCAATTTCGAATACAAAAGTTCCCTGTGGAATATCCAGTTCTTCTGCTGGCTGATCTTTGTGAATACCACCTGTCATAATGTGGCGTTGGTCCTGAACCTCAGACAAATCAATCATTTTCTTAATGAAGAAGAATGCTGCGAAGCCAAGACCTACTTCAATTGCAACTGTAAGATCTACAAACACTGTGATGATGAAAGTAACAAGGAATACTGTAATATCAGATTTCTGACCTTTCATTAAGGCACGGATAGCTGGGAAACCTGCCATGTTCCATGCAACATTAATCAAAATAGCTGCAAGGGCTGGCATTGGAATATATGCTGCATATTTTCCAAAGAAAAGAAGAATCAGCAAGAGTGTGATGGCGTGAATAATACCTGCAATTGGTGTACGTCCACCGTTTTTGATGTTTGTAGCTGTACGGGCAATAGCACCTGTAGCTGGAATACCACCAAAAATTGGAGAAGCAATGTTTGCGATACCCTGAGCAACCAGTTCCATATTTGAATCGTGTTTTGAACCAATCATACCGTCGGCAACAACTGCTGAAAGAAGTGATTCAATGGCTGCAAGTACGGCAATTGAAATTGCAGTTGGGAAAAGACTTGTGATTGTTTTGAGTCCAAAGTCTGGAAGTGTTGGACGAAGTTCCTTTATGGAAGGAATTGCATAATGAGCTGAACCATCTGCAAAAGTTCCGATTGTGTCGCATTTTAATCCTGCGAATTTTGCAAGTAACAAAGAAGCGGCAGTAGCACCAATAATTACGATAATACTTCCAGGAATCTTTTTAATGAATTTAGACCATATGAAGATGAATGCTAAACAGATAGCTGCCATTGCAAAAGAATACCAGTTTACACTTGCGGCAGATTTTGCAAAGGCAATCATTTTTGGAAGGAAATCACCTGGGAGCTTTGAATATTCTTCTCCAAGAATTACCATTGGTGTAGAGAAGTCTGGGTGGAGTCCGAAGAAGTCACCAATCTGACCTGAAGCAATTGTAACTGCAATACCTGCTGTAAAGCCTGTTACGATTGTGTAAGGAATGAACTTAACAAGACCGCCCATTTTGAAAACACCAAGAAGAATCAAAATAACGCCGGCCATAACTGTAGCAGTAGCAAGACCTGAAAGTCCGTACTGAGCAACTACACCGTAAACAATTACTGCAAAGGCACCTGTTGGACCGCCAATCTGAACACGGCTTCCACCAAAGGCTGAAATACAAAAGCCTGCAATAATAGCTGTAAAAATTCCGGCAGCAGGACCTACTCCGGAAGCAATAGCAAAAGCGATAGCCAGTGGTAAAGCAACAATACCTACAATAAAACCGGCAATTAAATCGCTGACAAATTTCTGACCGTTATAGCCATTCAATGAATTTATGAGTTCTGGTTTCATAGTGAGGAGATTTTACTGCTTTGTAGAATTATTGGGAAGTATATCGCTCAAAAAGGTAGCCTTTTGCAGGATCAGTCTGTTTTAAGGCCATTTTTGCATTTACAATAAGTTGTGGAAAGTATCCGGATACATCTCCGCTGCAGACTCCCATTCTTGAGGAGAACCTGATAACTTCCTTTGTCATATTATCCAGTTCAATGTGCAGCTGATATCTTCGCAAGAATGAAGAAAGTTCATCTACTTTTGAAGAATTAATAATAATTACAAAATTATCAGCACCAATTCGACCGATTACTCCATCCTTACCGATATAGTCAGAAAGGCCTGTTGCATAATTTTTAAGAATAACATCTCCGTCTACATGTCCAAATTTTTCATTATACGCAGAGAAGTTATTGATGTTTAATGCAATAACAGAGAATTTTGGCAGTATTTTCTTGATGCTTAATAATTCACCAACATGCATAATGCCGGCAAGATTCAGAACGTTTGTTACATTGTCTGTTTCTTCGGCCTTTTTAAGCTGCGACTGGAAACGGGAACGGGTTATAAGAACCATAATCTGTTCGTTCAGAAAAATTATTTCTTTGACCTGCTCTCTTGTCCAGTTTGTTCCTTTTTTAGAATATGCGGTTATAGTGATTAAACCATCATGCTCAGTTGTAAAATCTGTAGAAACAGGAATATCATCTGTTGGTTGATTTGTGTTGAAGATAGTATCGTTGAATGTATAAGGAAAACGGTCACAAAAAAGCTGAGGAAGATTGATTGCGATATTCATCTTTGCAAGATTCAAGTCTTCTGCTATCAGGGAAAGCTGTTTTCCTAGAGTTTCCAAAAGATTATGAATATTTCCAGGATAATCATAAAGATGTTCAAAAAATAACATATAATTTGACAGATTAAGCATATAAACCTCTGTGAAACATTATATCTGATGTATTATTCTTTTGATAGGTGCTTCTTATTTTGATTTTTTAGTGTCAGTGGAAGTTGATCCATTTGTTATTGATGAAATATCGTTTTATGAGACTTCTATATCCATAGAATTCTCCTTGAGTATAACATGGACATTTTCGTTTTTAAGAATGATTATATATCCATTTGTGAAAGATATAAGTTCTAAGGCATTTTGTCTTGCATAAATCTTTTTTTCACCTTCTGTCAAAGAATCAAAAAGATTTAACATCCATTCTTCAATTTCAGATTGGGTCCATTCATACTCTTGATAGTTTTCAATATTTTGTTTAATTATACGAGATTCTGTTTTACTTATAGATTTTGAATATGGACTTTTAAATTCTTCAGGATTTATGTTTAGAAACTTAGAAAGCTGGGATTTAGGACAAGAAAACACCGTAACATTATAAGTTTCTTCCGGAATATCTTTTTCGCAAGCTGCAAACGAAAAAATAACAATAGTTAAATAGACAAATAAAATGAGACCATTAAATTGACTTTTCATACTCTTTCTCCATTGTTTTAATTTTAGAAAGTATATCATAAATAATAAAATAATGTACCCTATAAATCTTTTCTGATTGCTTTATGCGGGGCTTTTTGTTAATTTTTAAACATGAAAAACAAAAAATTATATATTTCTATTATATCTGTGTTTTTACTGGCTGTTGCCGGCTGGTATTTTTATGATTTTTTTGCTGATAAAACAGAAAAGGTTGCTTATGTAGATTTTTGTTCTGCAGTTGAAGACGGGGAAGTAAAATCTGTTACAGTTTCTGAAAATAATCTAACTTTTGAAAAAACTAATGGAGAAATTTATTCAACTCAGAATCCGGAATCTCCAACCCTTAAGGAATTTCTTCTGAAAAATTCTGTAGAAGTTAAGATTGAAAAGAATAGTGCAGAAATATTCAGCCTGATTTTTGACTGCTTATTTTATATTTTCTTCTTTGGTGTGATTATAATTGCTTTCAGAAAGTTTATTAGTCCTAATACATTTAAGGTTCAGCATAATACAGGCGTAACATTTGATGATGTGGTTGGAATGGACCGGCTTAAGCAGGATATGAAGCAGGTAATGGAAATAATGAAACATCCTGCTGAATATGCAAAAAAAGGAATCAGAATGCCAAAGGGGATTTTGCTGGAAGGTGAACCTGGAAACGGAAAGACTTTATTTGCAAAAGCATTGGCTGGTGAAGCAAAAATTAATTTTATTCCAGCTAAGGCTACGGATTTTGAAAGTATGTTCATGGCTATTGGCCCTATGAAGGTAAAACTTCTTTTTAAAAAGGCCAGACGCCGTGCACCATGTATTGTTTTTATTGATGAATTTGATGGTATTGGTACTGTGCGAAATTACAGCGGTTCAGCTATTGAAACTGAAAACACCCGTATTGTAACTGCATTGCTTAATGAACTGGATGGTTTTGAAAAAACAGAGGGAGTACTGGTAATTGCAGCAACTAACAGTATAAAGGCTCTGGATCCTGCTTTAATCAGACCGGGGCGATTTGATGCTAAATTGACTGTTCCATATCCAGATGCAGTGGCTCGTGGCAAGCTTGTAGAAATGTACTGCAGAGGAAAAACTCCTGCTGCAGAATGTAGTGTGGAAAAACTTGTAAAAATGTTTGATGGATTCAGCTGTGCGAAAATTGAAAGCGTTTTGAATAGAGCGGCTATTATTGCAGGTCAGTCTGGACGTAGTGAATTTACGATTGAAGATGTAGTTACAGCTACGAAAGAAATGTAGGATTAATTAATACACATTCAAACAAAACCTTCAGAAAAATGCTCCCGCAGGGAACCATGTTTTATTCCGCTGAGAAGCCTCGCCGCAAGCCACTGCGTGTCTTGCTCTGTAGTCATGTATATTTCTGGTTCTACTATCGGCTTCAACGCTCCATAAAATATGAACCCCTGCTCCGCTTTTTCTGAACATTCCTACATGCAGGATTAATTAATTCTACATGTAGAAATGGGTGAAAATAAAAAGGCATACAGTAGAAATTGCCTGAAAATCAAAAAAGTGGGACGCAGGGAAAAGAAATTAAGGGGGCACCATCAACGTAGCGGCGCGTAAGCGCATTCGCGGAGTGAAGGATGGGGGATACCTTGATTTTTTTCCCGTCGCTGGGGCCCGCTTTTTTGATTTTCAGGCAGGTTTAGTTTTTTCCGTTTTTATTTTCACTATTGGTGTATGACTGTATTAATTAATCCTGCGGTGTTCATTTTTTAGGTCCTTTCTGCCAGTTCTTCCCAGCGAGGGTATTTTTCTTCCAGCAGTTTTACAATTTCATTGTAACGGGTGCTGGCTTTTTGAAGTTCTGCAAAATCTGAAGAAGCCATTAGTGGTTCCAGTTCTTTTTGCTCGGCTTCCAGAGCCGGGATTTCTGCATCCAGCTGTTCAAATTCCTTTTGCTCTTTGAAAGAGAGCTTCTGTTTTTTAGGTGATTCTGAGCAGGCGTTGCGGGCGGCGTTTGAGCCCGCAGAGAGGGTAGCGGAAGACTGCGGTCCCTGAGCCTGGCGAAGGGCTGCAGGCTGAAGCGAGGGAGAGACTTCTCCCTTTTTATTTCTTTCTTCCTTCTGCTGTTCTTCTCTCAGTTCAATATACTCACTGCACTTGCCAACGAAGCCACTGATATTTCCATCGTTTTCCAGAATGAACAGAGAATCTACAGTTTTGTCCATAAAGTAGCGGTCGTGGCTTACCAGAAGAAGACAGCCCTGGTAATTCATAAGGAACTGCTCAAGAATATTCATGGTGAAAATGTCAAAGTCGTTGGTAGGTTCGTCCAGAATGAGGAAATTTGGATTTTCCAGAAGGAGTCGAACAAGGAAGAGACGTTTTTTTTCGCCGCCGGAAAGTGTAGAAACCATAGAGTGCTGGATTTTTCCTTCAAAACCGAATTCTTCCAGGAATTTTGAGGCACTTACATCTTTTCCGCCGCTGTTCAGAGTCATGTGTTCGGCAGTTTCTTTTATGTATTCCAGAACTGTAAGACTTGTGTCTTTAAAATATGGGTTCTGGGTGTAGTAACCGAATTTTGTATTTACGCCAACGTCAATTTCTCCGCTGTCTGGCTGGAGTTGGCCTGTGATTATGTTCAAAAGGGTAGATTTTCCAGAACCATTGTCGCCAAAAATACCGATTTTTTGTCCTTTTGTAAATTTATAGCTGAAGCCGTTGATTACAGGTGTGAAATTTTTGGAAATGACTGAATCTTCC
The DNA here is from genome assembly GCA_016297805.1 of Treponema sp. GTDB lineage: Bacteria > Spirochaetota > Spirochaetia > Treponematales > Treponemataceae > Treponema_D. The sequence goes on from JAEDFX010000042.1 coordinate 9,645, forward strand.
TGAGAAAGATAACCTTTTGGATAGTTTTTGCTGATGTTGTGGAGCTCCAGAACCTTTCCACCAAGGCGTTTCCCTTTTACTTCGAAAGTGAAGCCTTTGTCGGCCTGAAATTTTTCCCGGTTGATAAGCTGTTCGTCCCGCTGTATACGGGCTTTGATTTTTGTTCCCCGGGCGCAAGGTCCTCGCAGCAGCCATTCCCGTTCAAAACGAAGCACTGATTCAATTCGGCGTTCTGTGTTTTCTTCAATTTCTGCTTCTATGGTCTTTTTGTCCAGATATTCAGAATAGTTTCCAACGTAAAGTTTAAGCTTGTTGCGGGCCAATTCGTAAATGTTGTTGCAGACTGCATCAAGAAAGTAGCGGTCGTGGGTTACCATGAGTACGCTTCTTTTTGTGTCGTGGAGATAATTCTGCAGCCAGGTGATTGTGGTGATGTCCAGATGGTTGGTAGGTTCGTCCAGAAGGAGAAGCTTTGTGTCTTCTACCAGAACCTGGGCAAGTGCGACTTTTTTAATCATTCCGCCGCTGAGGGTTCCCATTTTTCGTGTCATGTCTGAAATGCCCAGCGTTGAAAGGATGGAGCTGATTTGCGATTCGTAATTCCACAAATCCATCTGGTCCATTTTCAGCATTACTTCGTCATATCGTTTTTGAAGTTTACCGGCATTTTCTCCACCAAGCTGTTCGCACAGTTCTTCGTATTCACGGATAATGTGAAGTTTTGGAGAATCACTTTTGAAAATATGGGCGCGAATTGTATCTTCTGCATTGAAGATTGGATTTTGAGGAAGAAATGATACACCAGCTTCTTTGTTGATTACTACAGTTCCTTCGTCTGGCTGGAGAACTCCGGCAATTGTGTTTAAAAGTGTGGATTTTCCAGTTCCGTTACGTCCGATGAGGGCAGCTTTTTCACCTTCCTGAATACCAAAAGTTACGCCAGTGAAAAGTGGTTTTTCCCGGCCGATTTTCGCTAAGTTGTTGATGGAGAGTAAGTTCATATAGATAGTATATAGCATAAAGCGAAAAGTGAAAATGTGGCATGAGTGATACGCTGAAGTCAGTCATGAGTGTTACAAGTGATACGCTGATGTCAGTCATGAGTGTATCATGAGTGTGATTGCTTTGAGTGATACACTCATGTCTGACATGAGTGTATCTAATATAGAAAAATCCTGAAAAAAATTGCTATTTTTTTTAAAAACTACCCAAAAAAGTATGCGTAGTTTTATAAAAAATATTATAATATATCAGTTGCGAAAGAGAGTATGTATATAAAAAAAGTATTGGCTACACTTCTGATTGCTGCAACACTATCAGTCCTGTCAGCAACAGAATTAACATTTAAACTAACCCCAAACGGTGCGTTCCCATTTTTAACAGGCGGAAAAGATAAGTACGATCCTGTAGGGGGAGGTGCCTTTTTAGACATTGGTACAAATCTTTTTGACTTTATTAATATAGGTCCTGAATTAGGACTTATGGTTCTTCCAAAGAATAATTACCAGACCATTGTTCAGGAGAGCATGAATCAGGAAACAGATGCCTCTCAGTCAAATAATAATGGGGAAGATAATACTACCAAAAAGACATCTACACCAACAGTAATGATTGTTCCAGTAGGACTGCAGCTGGGACTTTATGCTTATCCATTTTCTCGTTTTGAAGTGGGGCTTGGTGCAGCCGCTGGAGCTTCTGCCGCAATTTCCAATGGTAGGTATCATTATGCACCATGGTACCGTGCTTATGGTGAATTAAATTTCCGATTCAATCCATCACTTTCTATAGGCTTGAATGCTTCCTGGTTTGATGTACAGAACAATACCTGGTGGGGAAATCCTGGTGCAGCCGGTCTTACAGCCGGTATTTCAGTAAAATTCAAGCTGGATACACAGAAATCTGTTGGTCGTGTAGACGGTTCTGTAACTCAGGATGAAAGTGTATTCCCTCTCTTGTATACAATCTACAAAGAAAATCCTTTTGGAACCATTACAGTTCAGAATAACGAAACTGCAGAAATCAGAAATGTTGTAGTTCGTTTCCGGGCAGACAATTATACTTCTTCAGAAATTGAATGTGGAAGAATTAATCTTATTCATAAGCACCGTCAGGAAACTTTTTCACTTTATGCAGACTTTAGCGAGAATATATTACAGTTCTCAGAATCAGGAAAAATCTCTGGTGAAATTGTAGTTGATTATGAATTACTTGGTAAAAAGCGAACTTCAGTTTCTCAGGTAATAATTCCAGTTTACAATAGAAATCAGGTTCGCTGGACAGATCCTTCAGTAATTGCCAGCTATATTTCTACTTCATCTCAGGAAGTTCTGGAGTTTTCTAAATATGTAGTAGGAATTGCCCGTAGTCATCTTCGTTCCGGATTGAACCGCAATATGCAGTTTGCAATGTATATCGATGAAAGTATCCGTCTTGCAGGCATTCAGGTAACAGACGATGAAGCAACTCCATACAATAAATATCATCTTAATCCGGATGGACTGGATTATATACAGTATCCATATCAGACAATTGCATATAAAACTGGTGAAAAAGATGATGTAGGAATCCTTTTTATGGCAATGCTGGAATCAGTAGGTATTCCTGCAGCTTTTATTCCATTGGAAAATGATTTTATAGTAGCCTTTAATCTTGGAGTAAATGCATCTAGAGCTGGTACACTTTTTGATGGTTTTGATCGCATTCTGGTTGTTGATGATGAAATCTGGATTCCACTTTCTATGGCAGCAATTAACGAAGGCTTTATTAACAGCTGGTATAAAGGAATTATGCAAATTCAGGCAATGACAGAAGCCGAAGAATATTTTGATTTTATACTTATTTCAGATGCATGGCAGTATTATCCACCTGCAGGTTTTTCAAACGGTGAAGCCTCTTCTGCACGCCCTGCAGAAGCTTCACTTATTCAGGCAGTAGAAAATGATATTGCCCGTTACATTACAGCAGAATTTGGTCCACAGATTGCTGCCGTACAAAACAGAATTAAGAGTGAAGGTGCAGATGCAACTCTGTTTAATCAGTTAGGTATGCTTTATGTTCGTGCCGGAATGTATTCAAGTGCAATTCCAGTTTATGAACAGTCTGCAAAAATGGGTTCAATTCCTGCAATGAATAATCTTGGAAATATTTATTCATTACAGAAAAAATACGCTTTAGCAAAAAAATGGTACGAAATGGCTCTTTCTGCTGATCCTAATAATGCAACTGCTAAGAGAAATCTTGAAAGAATAGCAAGTGAATTTGAGGATTAGGAATGTCTGGGAAAAGGTCAAAACTGTTAAGAAAAAAATCCAGATTCTCTAAGAAAACTCTTGCAATGGGTGTAGGACTTTGTATAGGCTCCGCTCCTGTTGTTGCAGATACTGATTTTATTGTAAGTCTGTATCCTCATTTTACAAAACCTTTTGGAACAACTCATAGTATTGAAATGGGAGTAGGTGGTGGACTTAAACTTAACTGGAGACCTACTGATTATCTTAATTTGTTTGCATATGGCGATTATCTTAGCCTTTCTCTTCCAAATGTAGATTCAATAACACTTATGGATGGAGGTGTAGGAACAGGATATCATTTTGGTATTACAGATCATTTTGCTATGGATCTTAATTTATTCGCCGGTGCCTATACAGCCAAAGCCGCAAAAAGACTTTCCGGACTTACAGGCGGAGTAAGCCTTACCTTTACATACAGAATATCTCCAGTTGCTTCTGTTGATGTTCATGCCAGTGGTTCACATTTTGCTTCAGGTTCATCTCCATTAATGACAGTAAATGCCGGAATTTCACCGGGACTTTCAATAAATTTCACAGAACTTTTTTCTAATAAAACAAAAGTGAATATGGAAGAACAGGCTCTGGTTCCAGTATTTCCAGTTTTGTACTCCTGGTACGAAAATAATTCATTTGGAAAAGTAAAAGTTACAAATAATGAAGAATCTTCAATCACAGATGTAAAAGTAAGCTTCTATCAGCCTCAGTATATGGGACATCCAAAGGAATGTGCAAAATTCAAGAAACTGGAAAGAAGTGAAAGTGTTGATGTAGATTTGTATGCCTTCTTCAATGAACAGATGCTGGAGCTTACAGAAAAAACCGATACACAGGCCTTGATAATTGTAGAATATTCCTGTCTTGGTCAGAAACGCAGCCGAAGTTTTTCAATGATTGTTCCGGTTTATGGTCGTAACAATATGTCTTGGGATGATGACCGTCGTGCAGCCGTTTTTGTTTCATCAAAAGATCCTGCAGCAATGCTTTTTGCTAAATATATTACCAGCGTGGTTCGAGATAACGTTCGTTCCGGAGTTCCAGGAAACATTCAGTATGCCATGGGAATCTTTGAAGCCCTTGATGAATTTGGCCTCAGCTACGTAATTGACCCAAGTTCAGCTTTTGAAGACAACGTTGGTACTTCATCAATCGACTTTTTGCAGTTCCCATATCAAACCCTTATGTATCGTGGTGGTGACTGTGACGACCTTTCAATCCTTGTATGTTCCCTTTTTGAAGCCGTAGGAATTCGCACTGCTTTTATTACAGTTCCGGGGCATATTTATATGGCCTTCGATTCCGGATTGACTCTTGCACAGGCTAAGCGTGAATTTACAAATCTGGATGAAATGATTGTGGATGGTGATGAAGTATGGATTCCTCTGGAAATCACACTTTCAGATGAAGGTTTTTATAAAGCCTGGCGAGTTGGTGCACGTGAATGGAATACAGCCCAGAGAGCAGGAACTGCTGCTTTGTACAAAATGGAAGATTCATGGAAAACCTATGCACCAGTAAGTGTACCAGGAGCAAATGCCTTCTTTACAATGCCAGACCGCGCAATCGTAGCAAAACTTTTTGATCATAGTGTGGACCAGTGGATTACAAAACAGATTGAACCTCAGATTCAAATGTATGAGGCAAAACTTGCTGTAAAAGATGATGTAAAAACCCGCAATAAACTGGGAATCCTTTATGGAAAGTACGGTCTTTTTGTTCAGGCAGATGAGCAGTTTAAACAGGCACGCCGGCAGGGCTATACTCCATCGGTTTTGAACACAGGAAATGTATATTTTTCTATGAAAGATTATGAGCGTGCCAGCCGCTGGTATAAATCAGTACTCAAAGAAGATTCAGAAAATGAACTGGCATTAATAGGCGTAGCTCGTTGTGCATATGAACTTACAAATTATGAGGAATGTGATGCCGCTTTTGGTAAAGTCAGAAAATTGAATCCAGAACTGGCTGAAGAATATGCATACCTTGGAACCTTTGTCAGCAGTAAAGGACGTGCATTCTCTCTGGCAGACCGATTGGAAAATACAATCTGGAGCGAAGAACCAGAAGAAGTTCCTCAGAAACTGATTGAAGCAGTTGAAAGTGCCACAAATGAAAATGAACCAGTAATCAAAGATGAGCCTTTTACAGATACAGATTTAAATGATTTATTCGCTTTTGATATAGAAGCCTTCATTGCTCCAGTCCAGACACAATCAGAAGAAGATGAAGAAGATTTAGAAGACCATGATATAGCAACTGCCGGCGGAGATGATGGTGATGATGACGATTCTCCAGAACTAGACCCAACTCCCGTGGTTCCTGAGCTAGTCGAAGAAGTAGACATTACTTCCTTCACAGAAAACTTCACAGGACTTGTTTCAGAAGTAGCATTAGATGTAAATGATTTTATTTATGAAGACGTAGAAGATGATGTACAAGTTTCAACAACTTCTGACACTTACACAAGCTCAGAGACCCTACTTGCAGAACCAGCACCAGAACTCGCCGAGTCAACTCTCCTGACCCCTGAACCTGTGGTCGGACCTGAGCCTGTTGTAGCACCAGAACTTCCAGACTCAACTTCCGTAACCGCACAGTCTGAAGTTGCACAAGCTCCAGAAATTATTCCAGTAGCAGTACCTCGATTTACAGAACAGCCTTCAGCAGAATGGGCACCTGAAGAAGCTTACATTGCAGAAACTATTCCTGGTATGAAATCATTTGAAGAGGAAATGGGAGCATATCAAAATGAAAAAGCATTCCTATATGAAGATAAAGCAATTCTGGAAGTAGACCCGGAAAATGATGTTGATGAACCTGAAGTTAAAGCAGAAAAAGAACAGTATGCTTCAGCAGGAATTCCAGATATAAATCCTTTCTCCAGCTATCTTTCAAAAGAAGATGCAAAAGCTGTCGTGCTCCCCGAGCCTGTGGTCGTATCGGAGCAAACTTCCGTGGCCGAGCCAGAACCAACCCCTGTGATTCCTGAGCCTGTGTCCGCACCAAGCGTGGTAGAAACTGCACAGCCTGCAGTAGAAGTTGCAAGCCCTGTAGCAGAAACTGCACAGCCTTCAGTAGAAATAGCACCAGAAGCTGCAGAACCAAACTCTAAAAAAGGATTATTAGCACTGGCATCCGCAGTTTTAGCTGCAGGAGCTGCTGGAGCAATCATATTTAAAAATAGAAAGAACAAAAAGGAAGAGAGAAAACATGAATAAATCCGTAATTAAAAAATCATTTTTAGCTCTAATTGCATTATTATCATTCTCATTAACATTTCATTCCTGTGATTCATGGATGAGTGACGATGATGATTTCTACGAAGAAATCGAAAACGAAGTAAAAAGAGCCAATGCCCCACAAATCAGTGTATTCGTTCGTTATGCCGCTACAAAAATGGGTAAAACCGATCCAGACGGCTATTCAACATTCAAAGTAGAAATCCCATCAAAAATTACAGCAACAACAGAAATCGATTATGGATTTAAGCGCTGGGCAGCCTTCTCTACAAGCTTCCTTACACCAGGAGATACTCAGTATACAGACTTTGTTTACGAAGATGATGAATCATATGCTGCAAATTACGGACAGTATGAACTTTCATCAGATATAGTTCGCTTTGAAGACCCAAATGCTACAACAACAAATGTTACAATTTTTGAAGAACGTAATGACATTTACATCGTTCCAGTCGTAGCAAAACGTCCAACAATTGCTCTTTCAATGCCAGCCAGCGGAAGTAGTGGAATTGTACGAAACATGACAGTACGAATCAACTTTTCAAAACCAATGAATCCCGCTTCATTTAAGAATACCAATGGCGTAGTAGATAAAATCACAATCACACAGGGAACCCAAAGTATTACCTCAGACGGTGATATTGAAATCTCAAGTACAGAAATCACAGACCGCTTTGCTGAACCAACCTTCAGTACAAACGGAAAAATGATAACCCTTAAGTTTAAACCAGAAGCAATTTCAGAAGGCTTTACAGCACAGTCATACGTAACAATCAACATTTCAAAAGATGTAACAGATATTTATGGCTATGCAATGGCCGAAGATTATAAGCTTCAGTTCCAGGTAGGAAGTAGTTTCGATACCCTTGCACCTCGTATTTCTGAACTTACAGCCGGTATAGCTCAGGCTTACAACACCTTTGGCGGTGTATACAAGGATGCAGATACAGTCAGCGCACTTGGTAGCCTTACACAGATTAAACTTGATGGTGCAGCAGGTGCTAATGCAGATATTGATAATAACCCACTTTATACAGATGCACTCCTTGCACAGCGAATCAAAGGCAAAGTAAACATTCGCGTGGTAGCAGAAGATTTGGCCGGTTCAGGTTCAGGTCAGGATGCAACAGGTGCCGAATCAGAAGTTTCTATGATTGGTATTAAGGCAACAAGCATTGCATTAATGAGTGGAGCAGCCGCTGGCGAATCAGACAATATTCCAATCAAGTCTCTGGCATACGTTGGACAGACAAACTCATCAGAAATTCAGGGTTCTTACCGCGATATTACAGGAGCAAACAAAGGATTCCTCTTTACATATGATGTAAGTTCATTGCCAGACGGACTTATTAAGATTGATGTCTGGGCATACGACTCAATCGGTAACAGCGGATTACTGGAAGGCGGTGCATACTCAGCAGAATACGGAAACGGATACGCTTCTATCTTCGTTGTTAAGGATACAACTCCACCAGACGCAACAGCAAATACAGGATTAGTTTCATCATCTTCTGCAAGTGCACGTTATGGCTGGTACAACGCATCAACACTTGCCTCAATGAAGCTTTATGAAGCTTCTGCAGGGTCAATCTTCGATAATGGACACCCAAGACTCCGCAGTAAATCAGACAAACTCCAGTGGTTCTTCAACGTTACTTCTGATACATCTTGGGCACAAGGTGTAAGTCCTGATGATGCAAGATGGGTTAATGTTTCAGACGGATACTCAATTGCAAACGCAGCAGTTCCAGCTTCAGACGGTCCAGTAGCCCTCAGTTTGATTTTGAAAGATGATTTAGGCAACATTTCAACCGCCGCACCACTTTCTTCTATCATGTATGATAATACGGCAGCTTTGGTAAGCACTCCAACTTGGGTAAATGATGATGGAACAGACGCCGCAAATAACGTAACAGGAACTGCTAATCCAGCTCAGATTCTTAAAGTTCCTTTTGACGGTAATATTTCTGGAGTACACCGTCTTGGAGTATATGTTGATAAGTGTCAAACCCCTCTTGCAAAAGCAACAATTCTTTATGCGGCAAACGGTGAAGCTCCAAATGCAGCAACAGTAATTGCAGATTCTAAATCTGATAATATTGCAGAACTTCCAGACTCATATCTTTCAGGTGTCTTCTATATTAAAGGTCTTACAATTGGTGATACGGAAGGACTCAATACAGTTTCTATTGATACTTACGATTCGGCTTTGAATAAATCTGCAACTGTAACAAGAACAAT
>JAEDFX010000157.1 GCA_016297805.1 Treponema sp.
TTTTTAGGTACTTATTTTCCAACACAGAAATTAGCGAAGATGCTGCCTAAAACGTCATCTGGTGTTACATCTCCTGTGACTTCGCCAAGGGAATCCAGTGCATCTTCCAAATCCTGTACAACTGCATCAAGGGTGTAGTTATCGTCTGCACTTACAAGGGCATGTTTTACACATTCCAATGCTTCTGCAACTGCTTCCTTTTGACGTGCTGAACCTAAGCCTGCCTGCTGTCGTTCTGTAGTAATGCCAGCGGTAAGGATTTTTGTTATTGAATCAAACAATTCCTTTAGGCCGGTGCCTGTTTTGGAAGAAATATGTACTTCATGCAGAGGGGCGTTACGGGGGTCTCCCCCGTTAGAAGGGGTGGCGAGCAACGAAGTGGAAGCCAGGGGAAGAAACGCTTCACTAACGAGTTTTGTTTTCGATTTATTAGAATCGGAAAACAAAACATCGCTTTCCTCTCCTTTATCAACTTTGGTCCAGACTATAATCAGCGGTTCTTCACAATTTTTTATAAAATCTTCATCGTCTGAGGTAAGACCTACAGTACTGTCCACAAGGTATAGAACTACGTCAGCATCTTCTGCAAGATTGCGGGAGAGCTGGACGCCCTGAGCTTCTATAACATCTTCGGTTTCGCGAAGGCCTGCTGTATCGAAAAGGCGGACTGGAATGCCATTTATACTTGCCCAACTTTCCAGCCAGTCCCTAGTTGTGCCTTCAATATCACTGACTATGGCCCGTTCTTCTTTAAGAATTGCATTGAAAAGTGAGGATTTTCCTGCATTGGTACGACCTGCCAGAACTACACGAGCTCCATCCTGATAGAGCTTTTCACCTTTCCAGGAATCTACAAGGCTCTGAAGACGGTTGATCGCAGTTTCTATGTCTCCACGGTCAAAGCTGTCTGCAATTGTTTCCTCATCTTCTGGATATTCAATTTCTACTTCAATGGCTGCAAGAGTATCGATGATTAATTTCTTGATGGAATCGATTTCTGTGAAAAGGCTTCCTGAAAGACGACCTACTGCATGAGAGCGGGAAATGTCTGTATGAGAATCTATGATTTCTTTTACAGCCTCGGCTTTTGTAAGGTCGGTTTTTCCGTTGATATAGGCACGGAAGGTATATTCGCCGCGGTTTGCCTGACGGAAGCCTGATTTTAGCATAAGATTCTGAATTGCTGTTACAACAGATGGACCGCCATGGCAGAAAATTTCTACCATATCTTCGCCAGTGAAGGATTTTGGCCCGCGGTAAACTGCCAACATAACCTCGTCGATGCGATTCGCCAAAAGTGGTACAGCGATGTCAGTCATTGGCGTATCACTTCGATGTGCAAAAAGTGGTTCGCTGATGTCAGTCATTGGCGTATCATTTTGATCTGCAAAAAGTGGTTCGTTGATGACTGACATCACTGTTCCACTTTCAAGGGGGTTTGGTGTTTGGATCCAGCCGTAAACAAGAGTGTTGCCAGGAGCTTCTAGAAGAGCTTTTGGGCGGGAAAAAACTTTACTTACCAGTTCTATACAGTTTTTTCCTGAAACACGGATGATTCCTAAGGCTGCTGGAGCTAACGCAGTTGCAATAGAGGTGATTGGTTCTTCTGGAGTATACTGATTTGGTGTCATGGCAATACCTTTAAGAATGGTGTAAATACAATGTTTCCTTTGTCATCTTCGTAACTAGGATTCAAAATACTGTCCAAATATGAAACATCAGATTCTATAAACAGCGGCTTAAGTGTATTTCCAATTGCGGGCTTTCTGAATTCGCTGCTAGCTTCAGCTGCTGTTCCATTGAATTTTTCGGTTGGTGTAACGTCTGGTGGAGTTACTCCATATTCTCCGGAATTGTTCCAGCACATATAGCCACGGTCTATTGAATCACGAACTCCAAAGAACTGTTTCTTTATATAATCTGAATCATAATACAGGCGATCATAACTTACATTCAAATAGAACGACTGTATCCATGGGCGGATAATTGCTCTATTGCGGCACAAAACTGTATTACGGAAAGAACCGTAATAATAGATGCGGTAAGTTCTGTCGGCAACTGGAGCATAATTTAAGAAGGTCTGTTCAAAATGGCTTGGATAGAACATTGGACCTATTACATCTACATATTCTGCAAGCATTTCTGCATCCTGACCTGTACGAGTTCCTGAACGATACCATCCGTTAGCGCCATAAATATCAATTCCGATTGGTGCCTGAATATTTTCCCGGGCATAAGAAAGGAAAGATATTAAAGCAGATTCCTTATCCATTCCTTTGTCCTGCCAGCGGTATTTTGCATTATAAAGATTTAATCCATCAGTTGGAAAGCGAATATAATCGAACTGAATCTCATCAAATCCTCGTGAAATCAATTCTTTTGCAACAGCAACGTTATATTCCCAAACCTCTTCTGAATATGGATCTACCCAATGTTCATCATAATAAGCAGTTTCTTTGCCGATTGACTGGCCATTTTCATCCAGTTTATCTTCATAGCCTTTTATTCCTACCCATGGTTTATTGAATTTACCATCCCAAACTGCATATTTACCTCCATCATATTTTGAAAGAGAGCGGTCTTTAAAGGTTACAATTCTGGCAATGAGATAAATATTTTCTTTTTTGAATTCATCAATAAAGTGATTAAGATCCTTAATTGCATAGCTTGATGTAGAACATTTTTTCATTACAAGAGGATCGTGTGTATCATATCGTAAGTAGCCATAATCATCTTTCATATCGATTACAATGGCATTCATATTACGGTCTTTGATTACTTTTTTGAACTTTTCAATTCCATCTGGGAAGCTGCACTGGTAGGCAGAAGCGTAAATTGCTTTGCGTCCATTGGCAATTTCGGCATAAGGAGAATTTACAGTACCAGGATAGAGCATCCATAACTCATTTAATGCAAGTCCTCTGGCAAATCCACTGCGGGATTGAGGAATCCATGCGGTATTTATCATACCTGGAACTGCGGAGAAGGCCTTATGCCAATCCTGTTCCTGAACTGGTGTTCCCGGACTTTGAAGTGAATCTAAATCTAAAGAACCAAAACCTTCCAAACGGGTATACAATAAAACGTTGTCAATTGTTGTAAGACCGTCGATGGTGTCTGCAGGTTCGGATCCTGTATAAATTAATTCACCCTTTTTTTCCTGCCAGTTAAACTTGTAAATTCTAGGCATATAAGTCTGGGAAATATAAATTTCGGTATATGCAGTTCCGTCAGCACGGGTTCGTACTACTGGAATAATATCTGAAATTTCATCTGGTGATGTTAAAGACGGCATTTTTTCAAAGCCAGCATCCACATCATTCCAGGTTGCCTTTGGTTTATCTGGAATAATATAAGAAAGTCCAAATATTGGATGAGCCATAAATACCACTGACTGCCCTTCTATAGTTGCTACAGCTACGGCTTTTACACCAGGTGTGGTTTTACTCATGGATCCTATAGACTGCCATGTAAGTCCGGCATCTCTAGAAAGATATACGTTATCCTTTGTAGCAGTTACCATTTCTTTGTGATTAAGAGGATTTACACCAATATCTTTTAGTTCCTGAATTTGTTTTTCAAGACTTGTAACATCATTTTTGAATTTTTTGATTGTAAGGAACGGAAGTCCCGAATCTCTCTCCTCAAAGGTTTTTAAATCCTGGGAATAGAAAACTCCTTTTTCGGTTCTCATAATCCAGCTAGGTTTTATAACACCGTTTGAATCCGGAATATTAACCTGTAAAATCTGATCTACTCGTCCATTAGACCAAAGTGGGATTGCAGTATTTCTATTAGTAACGCGGAAAAGTCCATCATCAGAACCGACAAGGAAAACTTCGGTTCCTGTTTCAACTTCTGCAGGAGAAACAGCACTTTTATTAGGAAGCTGATATAAAGGCTTAACTTCCTGTTGTGCATATACTAATGATGCAAAAATAAAAAAAGAGAGTACAAAAATAGATTTTTTCATACTCTCTTTATCGGAATAATAATATAAATGGATGAGCTAAAAATTGCTTTCACAATTTTTTTAACGCTCTTCTATAGAACACCGGTCGCCAGCGACCTTACACATGGATGAGCTAAAAATTGCTTTCACAATTTTTTTAACGCTCTTCTATAGAACAC
>JAEDFX010000158.1 GCA_016297805.1 Treponema sp.
TTCCAATTTAACATACATCTTTATAAAAATACAATAAAAAAAGGAACCAGGCTCTAACACCCAGTTCCTTTCCATTACATCTGCGAGTTGAAAAACGCAGTTTTGCTTACCGAGTTTAGCAATGCAAAACTCGTGCTATTCTATTCACGGTAGAAATTAATCAAACATCCAGCAAGAATGATTTTTCTTTCATCATCAGTCAAATCGCCAACTGAAAGTTCAAACTGATTTACTGTTCCGTCTTTCTTTACGGCATAAGCTGTGATTGAAGGAAGCTTTTCTGCAATCATTTTCTTTACGCCTGGAATGAATACATAATCATCGTTTGCAAATGGAAGATTTTTGTCTCCGTCTTTGTAAAGGAATGGTAACATACCCCAGTTGATAAGATTTGAACGGTAACGTTTTGTTGCATATTCGTTAGCAATATTTGCAGAAGCACCAAGTACACGCTGGCAGCTTGCTGCCTGTTCCCGGGCAGAACCATCACCAGGTTTTACTGCAAAGATTGTAGAACCTGTCTGAGCGGCAGCGGCCTTCTTTCCAAGTTCTGCATCTTTTTTAGCAAGTGCATCTACAACAGTTTTAATTTCAGCAGCAATGCTAGCATCCATATCACGAACAGCCTTTGCACGACCAACATAAGCTGGATCCTTGCGGCTTAAAGTAAATTCTGCAAGTCCAAGTGGATTTGAACGGAAAGATGAAGTTTCTCCAGAAGGAATAAGTTCATCAGTTGTTGTTACAGGGTCATGAATTTCTGAAACAACTTTTACAAGTAAGTCATCACCAAGAGCCTTCTGTTCTGGCCAGTCTTTAATATTTGGACCAAACTGAATTTCAACTTCTGGATGAGCAATACCTTTTGAATCGTAAACGCGTTTGTCGTAAATTGCTTTATCAAAGAAGTATTTCTTTCCAGAGAATTCTGTATCGTATTCTGTAGCAGCAGTAAGGAAACCTTTGTTTGCAGCAGTTGCGGCAATTGAGCGGGCATCCATAAGAGCAACTGATGAAAGCTGTCCATTCTGAATCTTTGAACCTTCACGGTTAGGGAAGTTACGAGTTGAGTGACGGATAGAGAATGCACCGTTTGCTGGAGTATCTCCTGCACCGAAACAAGGACCACAGAAGGCAGTTTTAATGATTGCACCAGCACTTACAAGTGAACTGAAAGCACCGTTTTTCATCAATTCCTGATAAACTGGCATAGAAGCTGGGTAAACATTCAAAAGGAACTTACCGTTACCTGTATCTTTTCCTTTAAGAATATCAGCAGCGGCACAGATGTTTTCAAATCCACCACCAGCACAACCAGCAATAACACCCTGGTCAACATAAAGCTTTCCGTCAATTACTTTGTTTTTCAAAGAGAAGTTTACTTTATCACCAAAAGAAACCTTGGCACGCTTTTCTGTTTCAGCAAGAACATCAAGCAAGTTAGCATTAACTTCATCAATTGTATAAGCACAAGAAGGATGGAATGGCATAGCAATCATAGGACGGATTTCGCTTAAATCAATTTCGATTGCACCATCATAATAAGCACCATCTTCAGGATTAAGTTCTTTATAAGCCTGTGGACGACCGTGAATAGCGTACCATTCTTCAACCTTAGCATCAGTACGCCAAATAGAAGACAAACAAGTTGTTTCCGTTGTCATTACATCAACACCAATACGGAAATCAGCAGAAAGGCTTGCAACACCAGGTCCCACAAATTCCATTACCTTGTTCTTTACATAACCGTTATCAAAAACAGCCTTAATAATTGCCAAAGCAACATCCTGTGGACCAACACCTGGAACTGGAGCTCCGGTTAAATAAATTGCAACAACGCCCGGGTAAGCAACATCGTAAGTTTTATTCAAAAGCTGTTTAGCAAGTTCACCACCGCCTTCACCAATAGCCATAGTACCAAGAGCACCATAGCGAGTGTGGCTGTCTGAACCAAGAATCATTGCACCACATTCAGCAAGCATTTCCCTGGCAAACTGATGGATTACAGCCTGATGAGGAGGAACATAAATTCCACCGTATTTCTGAGCACAAGTAAGACCAAACATATGGTCATCTTCGTTGATTGTTCCACCAACAGCACAAAGTGAGTTGTGACAGTTTGTTAAAACATAAGGAAGAGGGAATTTTTCCAATCCAGATGCCCGGGCAGTCTGAATAATTCCAACATAAGTAATATCGTGTGATGTAATTTTATCGAATTTGATTTTAAGTTTTGCTGCGTCACCAGAAGTATTGTGTTTCTGCAAAATAGAATATGCCATAGTTTTTTTAGCACCGTCAGCAGGATTAGAACCAGCGTCTGTAAGTTTACCGTTTACAAGGTAAGCACCCTTTTCCCAAAGTTTCATTTGTTGCTCCCATAACTATAAATAGAATCAAGATTAATATAGAAGAATATATCATAATTCAAACCTATAAACAATTACTCAAAATAATAGTTTTTAAAGACTGACATAAATGTTACAATTGATAAAGTGGAACAGTGATGTCAGTCTTTAATGATCCAATTGATAAAGTGGAACAGTGATGTCTGTCTTCATTGATCCAATTGATAAAGTGGAACAGTGATGTCTGTCATTATTGATCCGGCGGCGCAGAGCGGCCGCCTTACTCATCAGTATCTTTGATGTTCAGCATTTTTTTTATTCTTGATTTTACGCTGCTGTTAGTTTTTTTCTCGGCATATAAATCACGCATTTTTGCTTCTGCTGAGTGAAATTTGTTTGTTTTATAAATATCAATCCCCAGGCTGATTGTTGTAGTATCCTTTGATTCCAGATATTTTAGACAAATATCTTCATAATTAGAATTTTCGTATTTTGCCAGTTCTTTCCCAATGGCATATCGCAAATCTTTACGTTTATCATCAGTAACACAGGTTTCGGCAAGTTCAAGGATTTCTTTTTCCCCGGCATGTCCTTCTTTAAGTAAAACCTCAATAATCTTCTTTTTTGTTGCATCCCCTACTTTTTTGTCAGTCACCTGAGAAACTAGAAAATCATTACCTTCATCCGTATTTATAAAGGCAATTGCTTTATAGGATTCTTCCTTAATAAGTTTTTCCGTATCATTTTTTGCACGATAAATTAAAAATGGAACAGATTCCTTTAAATCCATTTCCTTTACAGACTTTATAGATTCCTGTCGTACACGCCAATGCTCATCCCTGATTCCCTGAAGAATTGTTTCCTTTGCTTCCAAAACATCAGGATAGTGAATAAGCCCCTTTATAACATACTGTCGCAGATTCGGATCATTTTCAGCAAAAACGCCTACAAGAACAGGAACAGATTCCTTTTTTTCCATTAAACCGATTGCTTCTGCAGCATACATACGAACATAAGAGTTTTCATCTTCATCTTCAAGAATTTCAACTAGTTTCTCCCAGGTTTCTTCCGCATGCATTTTTCCGCATGTACGCATTAAAGACTGCCTCTGAGCATCACTTAAATCATCTCGCTCCAGATATTCCACAAGAAAAACAGCTTCTTCCGGACCACCAATTTCACCGATTGTATTGATTGCATCGTTAAAATAATTTTCATTTTCAGATTCAATTAAGGAAAGAACTGCAGGAATAGCATCTTTTGTTTTTACAGCAGATATATATTGAAATGCCGCCTTTACAACATCATTTTTTTCATCATAAGGGTCATTCATTAAATTTACAGCAAAATCTTCAAGACAAGGATCTTTCTGCTTAGTAAAATATTTAAGTATCTTTTCCTTTATTGAAGGATTTTTTGTAACCTGAAAAACATCATAAATTTCTTCAGTAAAACGAGGGTCCTCATTTGTGATAAGCTTATCAAGAAGAGCAGCAATTTCAGAAGGAATACCATACATAATTGTTTTGCGATTATTTTCTAAGTCTTCTTCAGATTCATCTTTTTCTGCAGCTTTCTCGGCCTTTTCTTTATCTATTGGCTTTGGACGTTTTGGTGCAGGAACGTTTGAAATACCAGCCTTAGACTTTGTTTTACCTTCTGATTTTTCTGATTCTTCATTTTCAGGAACATCTGAGGCAGCATCTATATCGGAAGTTTCAACTTCTACAGAATCAACTTCTACAGA
>JAEDFX010000159.1 GCA_016297805.1 Treponema sp.
ACAAAGTATACAGCATTTTCGCGGAATTTGCATTAAGTTTCCGCTTTAATGACACAGAAATGAGGAAATTTCAGCAATTTGTCACTTACTCTATCGTTTTAAGATAGACTTATCGTGCTAAAGTGTGAGCTATGAAGAAGTTTCTCCGCCGTTTTTCCCGTTTGAATCATGATTTTGAAGGTATTGCTCGACCGACTGTGCAAAAAGCTTTTGTAAATCGTCCGCAATGGTCTGTTTTTGCAACTGGCTTACTTGTTCAGTGGAATCTTCGGGCAGAAAAAACGTGTACGCATCGGTCTGAAGAGCGTTTGCGAGTTTGGAAAGCGTTTTTTCGCTCGGCCATCTGCGGCATCCCTCTATGTCGTTCATCATTTGCACGGAAATATGGGCTTCTTCGGCAAGTTTCTCTTGGGAAAATGAAAGTTGTTTGCGTGCTTTCTTTAAATTGGCAGAAAGCCTCTTCTGCAATAATTCAGGGGTCATCATCCTTATTCTAAGCAAGTTTCTTTCTATTATACAGTTGCTTAAAGCGGAAAGTGTGCTACAATATTCTTTGCTGACTGCAAGGAATATAAAATAAACCATTGCTATGAGCAGTAAAAAGGAGCGAATTTTATGAAAAAATCAATTAAATGGATTGCAGGGGCAATCGTGACGGCAGCTTTATTTGCAAGTTGTGGAAGCAAAAATCCCGTTGCAGACAAGAAAATGTCATTGGAAGCGGGCGAAATGAGCTTTGTCTATGTATTCACAGACAGTCAGTTTTGGCTGGAAGGCATGGACGGATTGAAATTGAATTACCGTTATGACAAAGGCAACAACTGTATCATTTATAAGGACATTGACGGTTCTGAAGAGATTATCGAGATGAGCAAATTGAAAGAAGTTAAATAAGAGTGTGGTTATGGCAACAATGGTTTCGTTTGACGGAAAGCCGGTTAGAATCAACTCGCGGAAAAACGGCATTGAATTCTCGTATGACGGCGGATGCAACTGGAGCACGCTTGTCATAAATCAAAACGCATACGGCGATTTGACGGATATTCAGATAAATGGAAGCGTCATAACCGCGACTTTTGAAACGAAGGATTGTGTGACAACCGCGACAACGCAACTTTCGGACGGAATACAGCGACCTAAAGCCACACCGTTCAAAAAAGTGGCGTATGTCGCAAAAAGATAACTCAAGGAGGAAAACATGAAATCAATTCAGTGGATGTGTACAAAATGCGGTCAGAAACAAACTCGCACAGCAAGCACAGGGCGACCAATGCCAGGAAGATGCTCCAGAAGCAAAACGGGCGGCCCGCATCGTTGGGTAAAGAATATGACAATCGGAAAATAAGGAAGGTTCAAAATGGCAGGATTAAACAAATGCGTTGGCTGTGGGCGCTCTATCACTGCAAACCAGAAATATGTAACAAAGCATGGAAAACTTTTTCATGAAACTTGTCTTGATATGTTTTTAGAATCGGACAAAGGTAAAGAATGGGAAGAAAAATTTCTGCGATCAACGGCGGGTCAAGAAGAAGAGATTGATGAACTTCTTGAAGAAATAGAACAATACGGTATGCCTGATTCCGACAAAATAAGGGAAGATTTGGAGTCATCTATAGCAAACGATGGTGACGAAGAAGCTTACGAGCGTTTTAAAGACAAACTCCGTGACTATGAAAGTGCATTTTGGGAATTTCGTAGAAATAAAAGAGAAAAGGAAGAGCAAGAAAAAGAAGCAGATAAGCAATATTGGACGACTTGGGAACAAGCAAAATCCGCAATAAAAAATGCCCTTCTTTTTGAAACTGACGAGAAACGAGTCAAAGATTTCTTGGTTTCTATCGAATATGAAACAGACGAACTGAACAAAGCGAAACTGCAAAAAATCGCCGCTCTTGATTTTCAACGTCCTGCACAGCCGAAAAATGGCTTGATAATCGCAGGCGTTATTATGATTCTTTCAGCATATCTTTCTCCCTTAGGAATCATTTTGCTTATCGTAGGCATTGTAAAAAAGAATAAGGCAAAGAAAGCGTTGGCAGAAGCCGCAGAACACAATTTTGAACTTGTAAAATCGATTGTCTATACGAAATCTTCGGAAGAATCAACAGACGATTCAGATAAACCCGCAGAAGAAAAAATCTCTGACCTTTGCAAAAAAGCAACGAAATGGGAACTTGACCCTAATACTGCTGAGCAAATTATTTTTTTAGGCTCAGATGAAAAAGGCATGAATTTGGATTCAGATACTGAAGAAATTGATTTCTCTGAATCAAATGAAGATAAAATCAAAAAGGCAAAAGAATCATTCGGAATAAGCAACTCAGAAACAATTCTTTTCGGCTATGACGACACTCTGAAAAACTCTTTCAAGTCGGGCTTCGTTCTTACGGAGAAAAAACTTTACTTCACAGACGGCAACAGTTTCACCAAAAACATAAGCATTTCTGTGACAGAAATAAACAGCATCACCTTCAAGAAAAAGCTAGGTATCGCCTATATTTGCATAAATGATACCTGCATCAGCATAACTTCTCCAATTGGAAAAGACTCGGAAAAAATTTGTGAACTTCTGAATAAGGCTGTAAGGATTTTACAAAAAGAAAAATAGGAACAAAAATGAGCGAAATAACAGAAGAAGACATTTTATCTTTTGATGTATACGGACTACTTAAGGAAGTAAAAGCAATTAAAGCTAAAAATGATGCAGTTCTTGAGGCAAGGGGCGGACGCTTCAACATCTTTCAGATTCTCGGCGTAAATCAGCATGAAACGACACATTCAAAAATCATTGCTTCTTTTTTGAGTCCAAAAGGCACGCACGGAATGAAAGAGCGTTTTTTGGAACTTTTTTTGGCTGAATGTTTTTCGGAAGAAGAAGTCTGCGACTTCAATTTTGATTGTAAGAATGCAGTTGTAAACACAGAAAGTTATGCTCCAACTGGCGAAATTCAAGGCAGAATCGACATACTTATCAGTTCAGGGGCAAAGCATATTGTAATAGAAAATAAACTTCTTGCAGGCGACCAAAGCCATCAGCTCAAACGCTATGCCGAATGGTCAGAAATTAATTCAGCAGACTTCAAAATCCTTTATCTTACAAAAGACGGACACGAGGCAAGCGAACAGAGCGGCGGCGGAATCGAATACAAAAAGATTTCGTACGGAAAAGAAATCCTAAATTGGATTGAAAACTGTTGTGCCGAAAGTGCAAAGTTTCCGCTAGTTAGGGAAACGCTTGTTCAGTACGCAAATCTTATCAGACATTACACGGGAGAAAGTATGAGTGCGAAAGCTGCAAATGCTATAATCAATACTATTGCAAATGATGAAAACATCGGAATTGCACAGCTGATTGTAAAGAATTACCAAAACGCTAAAAACAAAATAGCCTATGAACTTTTATATGAATTCGGTGAATTTGAGAAAATAGCAAGAAAGACATTTGGTCTTAACTACAAACGGAACGAAAAAGGAAAACTCGGAAGCAAAGATTTTATTATCCGCTATGACATTGAAGGTATAGAAGATGTCCGGATTGCGATTTTATTCGGTGATTCGGTCACAGAAAAAGAGAAATTAATCCGCTTAAAAATCAATCTTGAATTTAGAGATGGGAAAAATACACCTGAAAAAGAAAAAACTGCTGCACTAGAAAAATACCGCACTTTGCTCGCAGACATTCCGCACCAAGTAAATCCAAGTGAATATTCCGCTTGGAGAATGCAATTTGAGCCATGGGAAACGCAGAAAAGTGAGATTGTGGAGTGCTTTGATAAGATTGCGATTACATTAAAGAATACAAGAAAAGAATGAAAAGCTATAAAAAAACTGATGTACCTAGTCAGAGAATTTTCCTTGCTCTGGAAGTTTGCTCTGACGGGAGATTTCTTAAATAAAAACACCAGCTCCACCCAAAGGCAGAACTGGCGTTTATTGAGCCATCAGACTAGAATTGCGTTAGCAATTCTGAATGAGCCTAGAGGCTCGTTCTGTAAGGAAGTTATTTAACACGCCGCTTTCGCGGCTTGCGAATCCGTGTGAGTCGCAACCTTACGG
>JAEDFX010000160.1 GCA_016297805.1 Treponema sp.
CTAGTTATCCTTTTTTTTATTTTTCATAAATTCTTTTAATACTATCTGAAGATAGTGATTATCTACATGGTAATCATCGGCTTCAACATAGTCTTTGTAGTGCTTGTAGCGTTTTAGGAAAACAACAAGTTTTGTTAAAGAATCTGGAATCAGATAGAAAATTGCTGCTATAAAGAGAACAAGCCCGAAAGCTCCAGTATGGACAGTCATAAAAATACAGAAAATTCCGAATAGTAATTGAACAACCTTTGAAAAAATCTTTTCAGAATAATATTTGTGAATTAATTCGGCCTTTTCATCAAACTTATCAGGTGATTCTTCAGTTTTTGAAAAATCAATTAAAGGAGCAGTCTGTTCTTCTTTTACTTCTTCAGCTTTTTTCATGTTTTCTAAATCATTCATTGCTAAAATCTCCTGATTCAAATGTAATAATTATGTGGATAATAATAAAGTATTTTCGGTTTTTATAACAAATAATTTGCAAAGGGAATGAGCGTCTGAAAAAAAGTGAAAATAACTGGAAAAATGGAATTCTCTATTAAATTGTAGAAACATAAGTTATAATAAAAATATGCCAACCAGGTTTCAGTTGTTTAAGCAGAAATTTTTCAACAATTTCATTATGCAGAGAGAAATTAAAAATGTTGTTGTTGAAAGAAACATTAAATTGCTTTTAAAAATATCTTTTTCTCTTTTCCTGCTCTGCTTGTTGTTAATGATTTTTTTGGTTTACTGTCTTAATCCCCAATTTCCTGAAACTGAGGATTATATTTTCTACTCTGGTGCAATGTCGGTTTTTGAACTTTTTACATTCCTTTTCGCACTTTGTTTTAGCAAAATAAAAAAAATAAGTAGAGTTTTTTATAATGTGCCTTTGATTATAAATTTTGCGGGATTAGAAATTCTCTGCGGCCTTATTTTCTTTTATGGTACAAATCCTTTTAGTGCCCTGATTATTTTTGTATGTCTTGCCACTATTATCCCTTTGATTTTTGCTATCGAACCTCTGTATTATGTTATTGTAATGATTGGTATGGGTGTTTTAATGACTCCTAAACTTAATGATTTGTATGGCATAACTTCTGTTTATAATTCTATAGGTTATGTAGTTATTATGACTGCCTTAGCCATGAACCGATGGTTCTCTGTAAAAAGAAGTATTGTTCACGATATTAAAACAGAGGAACGGGAAAAGCAGATTCAGCAGGAGCTGGAAATGGCTGCTCTGGTTCAGAAGAGCTTCTATCAGCATAATCTGAGTGGTGTAAAGGACTGGAATGTTGCTTACTATAATAATCCAATGATTAGTCTTAGTGGCGACTTGTTTGATTTTTATGTTCGCCAGAATACTCTTTCTGGTCTTTGTATTTTCGATGTTTCCGGTCATGGTCTTGCATCCGGTCTTGTTACCATGATGGTAAAAAATACAATGGAAGAAGAATTCTATGAAAATGAAGATGTAGAATTGGATTTTACTATGCGCAGAATTAATGAAAGAGTGAGTGTAGAAAAAGGAAGTATTGAAAACTATCTTACTGGAATTCTTCTGCGATTTACTAATCAGAATATTGAAATGGTAAATGCTGGACATCCACTGCCTATTATATATCATGCTGCAACCGATACATGTGAATATTTGAACTGCGATATTAATGATATACAGGGTGCCATAGGTCTTGCAGATCTTAATTTTGATTTTAAGACGTTGGAAATCAATCTGGAAAAACATGACAGAATTATTCTATATACTGATGGTGTAACTGAAGCAAAAAATATATTGAATTATGAGTATGGAAAGGAACGATTCCTGGCTTCTGCTCAGAATCATCGCAATCTGGCCCCAAAAGATCAGATTACAGCTATTGTTGCGGACATAAATCAGTTTATGGGAAAAACACCACGTACAGATGATATTTCTATTATAGTTCTTGAAAAACTGTAATAGAAGTAGAAGCAAAAATCATCATACTAGCTGCATTGGTATTTTATAGTCACTTCTATAGCAAAGGGGAAAATATGGAAAAATTTGTAAAAACCACAGAACCAAAATTATCAGGAATTGAAAAAGCGGCAATTCTCCTTGCAGAACTGGGACCTAGTTATAACAACAATTATGATGCACTTATGGATTCTTTGAATCTTTCTACAGATGAAAAAGAGAAAATCCGAAGAACAATGCAATTATTGGGTTCTTATCATCCTGCGCAGCACGGTATGGATTATGGAATGATGGAAATTCGTCGGGAAGAAGCTGTATTGAACGAAGTAATAGAATTCGGAAAGCGAAAGGGTATTTTCCATCCGTTAAATCCTGATGAATTTAAAAATCCTTATATAAAAAAAGATACTTCAAATGGTTTGGCAGAAATGGCTAAAAATAATCCAAAGGCAGTTGCAGATATTCTTACTAGTTGGATTAACGGGGGAGAGTAGTTTATAAAATGGGAAAAAAAGTTAAATTAAAAAAAGAAGATTTAAATTCTTTTATTATTCGCGATAATCATGGAAAGAGAATTATTAAGCGAATTGTACAGAGTCGGCTGATAATTACAGGCATTCTGGTATTGTTACAGTTAGTCTTTCTGATTTATTTTATTCTTCGTTTGCAGAAATATATGCAATACTATTTTTTTGTTTCCATTGTATTGTCTATAAGTTTTATGATTTTTCTTATTAACAGACCTGGAAAAAATGAATTTAAAATAGCCTGGTCTATTCCTATAATGATTTTCCCTGTTCTTGGAGTTATATTTTATTCATTATATTTGACTGATAAGGGTGAAAAATATGCAAAAAGGGCATTGCAGAATAGCAAGGAACAGATTGCAAATTTGTCCAGTTCAATTCCTTATATGACTGGTGACTCTAAGACAAACAGCAACTTTTCGCAGATTGCCGATTTACAGGCTTATTTAATAAATCAGAAGTTTCCGTCATATGAACGTAATCAGGTGGATTATTTCCCATCTGGAGAAGATTTTTTTACCGATTTTATACAGACTCTTCGTTCTGCACAGAATTTCATTTTTATAGAAACTTTTATTCTTAAAATTGAAGAAACTTGGGCCGAAATCCTTACAGTTCTTGAAGAAAAGGCGAAGCAGGGTGTTGAGGTTAGAGTAATGTATGATGCCTTTGGTTCTCAAATTGCATCCGATGGTAATTACGTGAAATATCTTAAGTCAAAGAATATAAAGACTTGTGTTTTCAACCCAATGATTCCTGTATTTACTACAAAACAGAATTCAAGGGATCACAGGAAGATTTATATAATTGACGGTAAAATATGTTATTCTGGAGGTCTTAATCTTGCTAATGAATATTTTAATTATGGAAAGAACTATTTTTCATATTGGAAAGATAATGCTGTGAAAATACAGGGAACTGCCGTAAGAACTTTTATAGAAATGTTCCTTCAGAATTGGAATATGCAGCGAAGTGTAAAAGAACAGGAGAATTATGTTCGATATTTGAGTATACCATATGAAGAATTCAACTGTTCTGGAGTTACAATTCCTTATGGTGATGATAGTTATAACAATGAAGATGTAGCAGAAAATGTATATTTGTACATTACAAATTCTGCAAAAAAATATCTGCATATAACTTCGCCATATGTTATTCTTGATAATACTTTTCAAGAAGCTTTAATATTTGCTGCAAAACGTGGAATAGATGTAAAACTGATAGTTCCATCAGTTCCAGATCATTTTATAACCTTTTACATTGGAAAAACCTTTTTAAAAACTCTGGTGGATAATGGAATAAATGTATATCTGTATAAAAAAGGTTTTATTCATGCAAAAACTTTTATTTCTGACGACAAAACGGCAACTGTAGGTACTGTGAATCTTGATTACAGAAGTTTTTATCATCATTTTGAGTGCGGTACTGTTCTTCATCAGGTGCCTGTCGTTTCAAAAATTGAAGAGGATTTTCAGAACACTTTAAAGGATTGCGAAGAAATGAAATCTGGGGATTATGAAAAAATTCCATGGATAAAACGACTGATAGGTAGAGTATTCAGAATAATTGCACCTTTGATGTAAA
>JAEDFX010000043.1 GCA_016297805.1 Treponema sp.
CTGCGCTCCATTTATTGACACAAAGTTCATAAAATATGTTATACTCGCAGACACTTGTGAAAGAACTTAATTTTATTGATTATACTATTTCCCTTCAAGATAACATACCTTCAAATATTTTGGAGCAACTCAATAAATTGGAATATTATAATAAGGAAGGTGATTCTGTCTGTTATTATGACCGCTGGGATGATTTAATTATTCTGGCAAAAAATGCAATGGTAGCTGGGGTTCTTTCAAGAAAATGTTGGGAAAATATAGAAAAAAGGTTTTGGTACAAAGCAGAATTAGCTTGTCAAATGGAGTAGATTGATATGCGTATATTTGATTTCTCATCTTGTGATTTTAGTGATAGGAATGGTACTTATGGTGGTAATTCTGGAGATAAAGAAGGTGTGCTTATAAAAGGCGAGCCATGGATTATTAAATATCCTAAGAAGGGTTCTCGCCTTAATAATGTATCAGATTTGCTTTATTCTACAACACCAGAATCAGAATATATTGGAAGTCATATTTATGAAATTTTAGGCTACCCAGTTCATAAAAACCTACTTGGAATCAAAAACAATCATGTTGTGGTTGCATGTAAAGACCTTTGTGAAGAAAATACACGACTTGTAGAATTTCGTCAGCTCAAAAATACTTATAACAAAGTTCTTAATGAAAAACTCGATTTAAGTTTATCCTCAACAGGTAGTGAACATTTTGTTTCATTAAATGAAATTTTAATACATCTTGAATATAATCCATCAATTAATAAAATTTCAGGAATAAAAGAACGATTTTGGGACTGTGTTATTATTGATGGTTTTATTAATAACAATGACCGTAATAATGGTAATTGGGGTATTTTAAGGAATAAATCTGGTGATGTTTTATCTCCTATATATGATAATGGAGCTTCATTTTCTCCGAATGTACCTGAAAAAAGAATAATCAACAAGCTTAATAATTTAGATTCTCTTGAAAAAGGTATCTATGATTCTGTAACAGCTTATAGCTTAGATGGTGAATCTAATGCAAAGTTTAATGATATATTAAAATTTGATAATGATGATTTAAGAAAATCAATAAAAAGAGTTGTTCCTCTTATAAAAAATAAGATGCCCGATATTTCTGATATGATAAAATCTATTCCAGAAAGAGTTAATGATTTTTCCATTATTAGTAAAGAAAGAAAGCAACTATATCTAAAAGAGATGGATGTTCGTTTAGATAATCTGCTTTTGCCTGAATATAACGAGCTTATGGCTATGGAACAAAAAAGATAAATAATAAAATCAAAATCAGATGATTACGAAATAGATTATTAAAGTAATCTTGATGTACTAATGATTCAAAAGAAGAAATAAAGGATATGGGTAAGACCGATAATTCACTGCACAAATACTTTAATCGTCTTGAAGTATTATATTTTTCATCGCCTGTAATAAGATATTCAATTGAAACATCTAATTCATTTGCAATTTTAAAAGCTATATCAATTTTAGGAATACATTCCTGAGAATTTATATAACTAAGTATAGTTGTGTACGGAACATTTACCTTTGCAGCAAGCTCTTTAGCAGATATATCTTTATATGCAAGTGATTTCCTTAGATTACTTTTAAAACTCATGGAGAAAAATATAACATATTGAAAAAAAATTAATTGAAAAGTACAAGAAATTAATATATTTTGTTAAAACAGACAAAGACTTATTAATTTTCGTGATTTCTCACAAAAATTAATAAGTCTTTTTAGAATCTAATCCTTTGTCTATTTCCTTATATTACAAGGAATTATATGGGCAGTGAGAGGGTCGAACTCCCGACATTCTGGGTGTAAACCAGACGCTCGTACCATCTGAGCTAACTGCCCGATTTAGTGAATCTCGTCACTTGATATTTATACTATATATTTTTTATTTGTTTATGTCAATATAAAATGAAAAAAAATTCTAAAATTTTTTATTTTTTTCAGCATTGTAATAATGAAATCATTTTGAAAGTATGTTAATATAGATTTACGAAAATTTTTAATAAATAAAGTGGGGGGTATAAATGCAAATATTAAATAAAGCTATTTTTGTATCCACTTTATTATTTATTTTTATTTTTCCAGCCTGTAATAATGCTTCTGAATCAAAACTTGCTTATACAGATAAAGAAACTGTTAGAGATATTATTAATCAAAAAGAATCTGAAATTTCATGGACAAAAGAACTTGATCCAGAAAGGCTTTCTGAAAAATATTCTAATGACGATTTAATTGATAAAGAAACAATTACCTTTACACCAGATATTGCAAAAGTATTAAAGAATTTTGATAAAAAAGTTTATCCAGAATTAATAGATTTTGGAAAATTGGATACTTCTGCTTTGTCATACTCTGTACTTGATAAAGTAAATAATTTTTGCTCAGCAGTTTCATCAGATATTTATTCTGGCCCTGAAACTTACTTTCATTCAAATTATAAGTTTAATTATGTTTTTTTCAAAAATGATTTAATTGATAATTGGGAAAAAAATTTTTCTGAAGAATTTCCTTTTTCTTTAGAATATGCAAATGAAATCAAAGAAAAGAAGCAAAATAATGACCAGATTAATAATAAAATTAAGAATATTGAAGATAAATTAAATAAATACAAGGAATGGAAAGAAAAAAATGAGAATTCCTCTGTTATTGATGATGAGTCCTCTGAAACAGAAAGTATTTCAGAAGAAATGGTTGAGCCTGAAGAGACTTTAGAGGATATTGAAAAGTTAAAAAAAGAATTAGTTGAAATAGAAGAGGTTTCGATTTTTACAAAATGGCTCATAGGAGAACCATTTATTGCAGACGAGCTTATAGAAATGCCTATCCGTTTTTATTGCAATCAGGGTACTATTGATATAACATTATATTTGAATCAAAAAAAACAGAATTCTATCTATCAGATTACTATAGACAGGTGGTGTAAAGCATGATGGAACAATCAGGAATACAGAGTAAATTATCAGGAATAGAGAGAGAGCTTGTTCTTCAGTATTTAATTGATGGAAATGTGCCGGTTACCCTTACACCTATTGATGAAACTGAATCAGAAGAAGTAATAAAGTCTCTTACATCTCAGATTTTTCCTGTTGCTATTAAAGGCGAGCATATAAAAGTTCAGAAGGATGGAGAAATCCTTCTGGAAAATCCTGCACAGGCTGTAATAAATTTTGCAAATAAAAATGTTAAAGTTGAATTTTATTTTAATAGAGTAGGGCTTTATTTTATTTCACCTGTCAGAGAAACTAAAAATGGTCTTTCACTTTCTATTCCTGATGAAATCAATAGAATTCTAGATGTTGTTGAAGAAAAAAATTATGATTTTTCTGCAGATATCTACTTTGAATGTAAAACAAGAAAAGATATTGATGTAAGATGTGTACCTTGTGAAGAAATTGAACTTTTCAAAAGACCGGTATGGAAAATAATTCCTTTAGAAAAACAGAAACTTGCTAAAGAATTATTGGAAAAATTTGTTGAACAGGCAAAACGTGAAAAAAATGCTGGAAACGGAATTCAACTTATTCCTGTGTGTAAATACCTTACACAAGATTATAAACCTTCTCTTCAGGCGATGCAGGATAGAAAAAATGATTTGAATATTCTGTTCATTGACCATGAAAGACTTGTTTTGGGTATGGAAAGTAAAGATTGTACTTTCTTTTTAAATGAAGAATATGGAATTAAATTAATCTTTTCTATAAAAGCAGGTCCTATTCTTACAAGAGATATATTTGTAACTTGTATTGTAAATAAGATTTATCGAAGCTCAGATGGTAATTTGTCTTGTGTTGACTTTAGATATACAACAATGCAGGAAGAAGATATGAGATTCCTGTATGAAAAGGCAACAAGCACATTGTTTAATTAGTTTTCGTATTTATTTATATATTCTTTGGATCATTTCCTAAAATTACGGCTAAAGAGTTCAGATAATCAATATTTTCAAAGATAATTTTAATTATTACTGTCATAGGAACTGCAAGAATCATTCCGAAGAAGCCCCAGATATATCCCCATAAAGAAAGGCAAACAAGAATTACAAATGGAGAGAGACCAAGGTTTTTTCCTTCAATTCTTGGTTCCAGAATATTTCCTAAAGTAAAATTAAGAATAATCAGGAATAAAAGAATAAAAATAGATTTTCCTATTGATTCTGGATAAAATTGAACAATTGAAAAAACTGTTGTAATTCCTACAGAAATAATTGAACCAAAAATAGGAATAAAGTTCATTATAAAGGCTAGAAAAGCCCATACAACAGGGAAGTCCATTCCCAACAGCCATGTAACCAGCCAGCAGAAAACACCTGTAACTAAAGAGATAAGGAACTTAATAGAAATGTAATTGACTGTATCTCTTGCAATCTGATGTAAAACCCTATTGATTTTTTCTTTATCTTCTTTGAAGGCATAATGCATTTTTCGCTTAGAAATGCGCATTTCCATAAGAAGGAACATAGAAAGTAATGCTACAGATAAAAGATTCTTTCCAAATGAAACCATTCCTGATGAAAGAAAAACTGCAGCTTTTTGAACATATTCTCGAACTTTCAAAAAGTTCCACATATTATCAAAAAAACTCTTTGTTTCATCAATTTCAAGGTCAAAATTTTTTGCCAGTAAAGTATATATAGACATGAATTTTGTTTCATATTTAGGATATTCTGCAACAATCATAGAAAGACTGCTGGCAAGCAGAGAAAACAGTGCAAAAAATGCAATGATAAAAAGAACTTCAATAAGGATTGATGATACAACCCAAGGAATACCTGTTTTTACATTCAGTTTTTTTATTATAGGCAGTAATACAAATGAAAGCATTACTGCTATAATTACAGGAAGAAGTACAGATGACAGGGTCTTTAGTAAAAATCCTGTTGCTATTATAGCAAAAAAGAGAAGAATAAAAAAAATTCTATTGTCCTTTTTTAATTCATCCATACAATCTTCCTTAAATAATTATTTATTATTTCTTTGGTAAAATCTTATCGAATCCGCAGTAAGGAACAAGTACTTCAGGAATTGAAACTGAACCATCTGCATTCTGATAATTTTCAAGAATTGCTAACATGGCACGTCCTACAGCAATTGCAGTACCGTTCAATGTGTGAACATATTTATTTTTACCATCATCATCTTTGTATTTAATATTCAAACGACGTGCCTGATAGTCTGTACAGTTAGATGTTGATGTAACTTCACCGTATTCACCACCATTACGTCCAGGCATCCATGCTTCCAAGTCCCATTTGCGGTATGCTGGAGCTCCTAAGTCACCTGTACAAGTATCTACTACATGGAAAGGAATGCCAAGACCTGTGAAGATTTCTTCTTCAATCTGACGTAATTTTTCATGAATTTCATCAGACTGTTCTGGAGTAGCGTAAGCAAACATTTCTACTTTATCAAACTGATGTACGCGATAGAGTCCTTTAGAGAACTGACCAGCAGCACCTGCTTCGCGACGGAAACAGTGAGAAAGACCACCATAAAAACGAGGAAGGGAAGCTTTGTCCAAGATTTCATCCTGATGATAACCACCGAGTGTGATTTCTGCAGTTGCTACAAGACAAGTACCTTCTTCTTCAATTGAATATACGTTTGATTCATTTCCACGTGGGTTAAAACCAATTCCTTTAAGAACTTCTTCTTTTGCAACATCAGGAGTGATGAACATTTCAAAGTTGTGTTTACGAAGTGTGTTCAAAGCATACATAATGAGAGCCTGTTCAAGGAATACAGCTTCATTTTTAAGATAATAGAATTTTGGACCAGAAACTTTTGTACCACGATCAAAATCAAGAATATCAAGAGATTCACCAAGCTGAACATGATCTTTAGGTTCAAAGTCAAACTTGCGAGGCGTTCCTACAACTTTTACTTCAAGATTTTCTGTATCAAGTTTTCCAACTGGAGCTTTTGGATGAACCATATTTGGAATCTGTCGAGCAGCTTCTTCCAAAGCTGCAGCAGTTTCTTTTTCTTCTGTTTCAACAACAGTAATTTCATCTTTGATTGCTTTTCCTGCGGCAATTAATTCCTGTCTTTTGTCATTATCCAATTTCTGTTTCATTGCCTGAGCGTTTTCGTTACGTTTCTGCTGCAAGCCCTGAAGTTTTGTAACCAGAGCTGTATGTTTGTCATAAAGCTCTACAACTTTATCTGCATCTGCAGTCATATTGCGGTTTACAATATTTTCTTTAACTGCTGCAAGATTGTCTTTAATAAATTTATAATCTAACATTAAAGTCTCCTTATATGTTCCTTTATTAGTTTTCCATTAGGTATGTAATTGTAACTTGAGAAGAAACTCCAATAGTACCTTCTTTTATCTGTGTACCATTTACTCTGTCAGAAGCTTTTAATAAAACTTCACCTGTATCATAGTATGATGGCGAAAATTCAGAAATTGTCTGAACTCCTGTAATCTTACATCCGCTGGCACCTGCCAAAAGATTTGCTGCATCCTGTGCGTTCTGAATAGCCAGAGTTCTTGCCTGTCTAAGTGCACTTTCTTTATCAGAAACGGCATATTTGAAAGAAGTTAATCCATTTGCACCTGCATTATTTTTAATAACTGCATCAATTACAGAACCTGTGATCTCTATATTTCTTACTACTACAGCAATAGTGTTACGAACTGTATACTGTCCAGGATAATTGTTTGAGTTGTCCTGTGATATAGAATAGTCAAATGTAGAAATGTCTGTTGATGCAATACCAAGCTGTTCAAGAGCTTTTAAAACAAAGTCAGAATTAGCAGCGTTCTTTTCTACAGCTTTGGAAACATTCCAGTCCATAGTTCGTACTAAAAATTTTAAATAAACTAAATCTGGTTTTAGTGAAACACTACCATTTCCAGAAACTGTGATTGTACGAGGAACTGTATCTGTCTGTGCAGGTTTTGCAACTACACACGATGAAAGAAGTCCCATGCCAATCGAAAGAATTAAAATTGATTTAATAAATTTATTCATAATCTATTATTAACCTCCAAAATAAAATCTTTTTAAATATATAATTCGCTTATTAGCATCATCCCAATATTTACTTGCAGGATAATTTTTTGTAAGCGTTGTATACGATTCCATTGCAGCTTTTATATTTTGTACTTCAGATTTAGATTCAAGAATCTGTCCCTGAAGGAATAATGCTTCATCTCGTTTTGTTGTGGCAAATTCAAAGAATAAATTCAGTTTATCCAATGCTGCCTTATATTCATTTTCATTATAAAGAAGTTTAGCTTCTTTTAAAAGTAAGTTTGTATCAGGAGCTTCATTTTTTATTTCTGAAATTTCCTGTGTAACTTCTGGAACTTGTTCACTTGTATAAACAGGCACTGGAGGAGGGGAAATTTCTTTTAAACTCTGTGGTTCAGGAGCTGAGATAACTACAGGTTCTTCTGCATTTTCAACTTTTGCAGTTTCTTGTTTTTCTAAAATTTCCTTAGCCTTTTTAGGTACAGGCTGTTTATACGCAGGTGCTTCTACGTGGTTTTTATTTGAACCCTTTTCTGGCAGAATCTCAATTTCAACATAATCATCAATGTACTGATTTGTAAGAGAATCATTTTTATAAAAATGGACTATTTTCGTGCCTGTGTTACGAGCTTGTAAGGTAAATTTTGTATCTGATGTACCAAGTTTACGTCCAAAATAAGACAGGTCTTTTGAGCCATCTGTCAATCCCATAAAAATCCAGCCGGTTCCAGGATAGGAAATATCAACATATTCCTGTTTTTTCATGGTTACTTTTCGAGATGGAATTATTTCTTCTGTAACCAGTTCAGAATCTATTGTGTTTTCTGAATTATCTTCTGTGATATCAATTGTGTCCTGTTCATCTATAGAAATCATGGAATCATCTGCTTCCAATTCATCTGCTACGTCTATTACATCATCTGTATCATTTTGTTCAAGATTGTCTTCAGACTCTGTTGTTTCATCTCCAGTTGATTCTACATCAGGTATATCTTCAATGACAGGAGGAGTTTCAACTTCAATCTGTTCTGGCTCAGGAATTTCTTCAGCTTCTTCAATTTCTTCAGGTTCTGGAATAAATTCAGGTTCCAGTGTTATTACTACAGGCTCATCAATTTCTTCCAGTTCTTCAATCTCAGAAACTTCAATCTCGGCATTTTCTTCCTGATAATCTTCTAAAGAGTTTTCTGTTTCATTTTCAGTAATTGAAAGTTCTTCGTAAGTTTCCTCTGATTCTGATTCTTCTGTCTGTGTAATTTCGATTTCATCAACAGCAGGTGCTTCAGGTACAGTTTCAATGACAGGAGCATCTTTTGACGCACAGGAAACAAAAATCATAGAGAAAACAAATGTAATTGCTATGAAACTTTTTTTCATGGAGCCGCTCCTATTATTTCATTCACCATATTTTCATTAGAATTAGAAAGAGAATTAATTTCTTTCTCTGTTGGGACTGTAAACCATGGCTCGGCTTCTTCTTCAGTCCATTTGTCCTTTGTTTTGCGGGATATGTTATAATCCCTAGGTAATTCAGGACCATTTGGAATAATCAAAGATTCTGTTAGCTGCAGATTTGATCCAGGCAGGTCCTTTTGTTTCTTTTTGTCTTTTTCTGATGTAGCTACAAGTAAAATAAGACAAATTAAAATTACAAGAATTAATCCCAGGATAATAAAGGAAATTTTTTTATTTTCTTCATAAAATGAAGTAACTTTATCTAAGAGAGAAGAAATAAAATCTTTAATACTTTCCAATATATTATTCATCTTTTACAGTTATGTTCGTTTTGGTGGACGAGGAGGGAGAATAACTCCTTCTTCTGCAGGAACATCTTCATCAGTAAATTCATCTGAAGAACTTGCTAAAGGTGCTCCACGTTTAATATCTTCATCAAGACGAAGTGCAATAATTTTACTTACACCTGATTCTTCCATTGTAATACCAAGCATTGTTGATGCACCCATTACAGTCTTCTTGTTATGAGTAATAACAATATACTGGCTGACATTTGCAAAACTTTCCAATGCAGTAACGAATGAAGAAACGTTTTTGTCATCCAATGCAGCATCAATTTCGTCCAAAAGACAGAATGGACTAGGTCTAACCTGGTATGTGGCAAAGAGAAGTGCAACTGCTGTCATGGTCTTTTCACCACCAGAAAGAAGGGCAATGTTTTCCAGTTTTTTTCCAGGTGGCTGCGCATAAATATCAATACCAGATGTAAGAATATTTGTCGGATCTGCAAGCTTCAGTTCGGCTCTACCTCCATTAAACAGGCGGCGGAACATGTTATGGAAATTTTTCTTAATCTGATTGTATGTTTCGAGGAACATTTCTGCAGATTTAGATTTAATTTCTTCACTAACACGAACAAGGTTTTCAAGAGATTTTTGTGTATCTTCGTAATTTGTTCGCTGTCGTTCATAACGTTCTTTTACTTCTCCGAATTCTTCAGGAGCCATAAGGTTTACAGTTCCTAATGCAGCAAATTCTTTTTTCGTTTCAGATAGATTATCACGGATGTCTGCAGCTGGTGTTGTAATTTTATACATTAATTCCTCGAATTCCATAAGGTCTCGGGAATATTGATCCTGGAAGTTCTGTTTTACGTTCCGGATATCATTATCAGAAGAGTTGAGGGAAAGAGTAAGACGTTCATATTGCTCCTGACAACGGTTCTGTTCTTCACGTTTCTTATCCAAAGTATCGCTTTTACCAGATACACTTTTGTTGGCTTTTGCAATTTCCTCTTCCAGTTTTCCCATTTCATTGGCAAGCTTCTGTCCGCGGTATTCAATTTCAGCCAGCTCATCCTGATAAGTAATTATCTGTTCATTGATTTCTTCAGCCCGTTTATTTTCTGTGAAAAGTTCTTCTTCTGTATCCTGCAAAGTTGTTTTTTCACTGGTAATCTGACGATTCAGCATTGTAATCTGATTCTGACTTGCAGAAATCTGCTCCTGCATCTGAATTTCGTTCAACTGAAGTTTATTTTTAGTTTCTTTATATTCTTCGATTTTTATTGAAAGATCTTTGTTTTCACTGTGAAGCTCACGAATCTGATTGTTTATCTCATCAACCTTTGAAATATTTTCAGAAATTCTAGAATCAATTTCTCGTTTCTTAGTCATTATACCTTCTGGACTAAGGAATTCTGTAATAAATGCAGGTGAAGCATTTAAATATTTATTAAAAGAGGCTTCCAGATCGTTAATTTGATTTTCTGCTTTTGCAAATGCTTCGCTGGCTTCCTGAACTGTTTTTTTTGCATCTTCAGCACTATGATTCTGTGTAGCAAAGTCTGCAAAAATATTTTTACGTCCTTCAACATAAATCTTAAGTTTACTAAGATTTGTATCTAATTCTTCCTTTGCCAGACGCATTGCACTTTCACTGAAACCTGCATCTTTCAGCTTTTCATCAAGTTTGGAAACAATATCTTCAGTGATTGCAGCAAGTTCATCCTGAAGCTTCAGTCGTGCTTCTTCCAATGTTCCAATCTGCTGACGCAAAGAGTCAGCTCGACGGTCGTTGTCAGTAATCTGAGAACTGCTGGTTTCAATGTTTTTTTCAAAAGACAGAATATTAGCTTTGATATCGTTTAATTGTTTTGTTTTAGAATGAAGGGTGGCGTTCTGTTCGTCAATTTCATCCTGAATGTTATCAATTCGTTCCTGAATAGTATTTTTTCTGCTTTCAAGATTGTTTATTTTGTCTTTTATGAGAAGAGCCTGTTGATTTTGTTGTTTAACAAGTTCCATCTTGCCGTTTTTTTCCTGAGCAATTGCAAGAAGACTTGCCTGATTATTGTACAGTTCATCCTGCATTGCTTTTACTTTGTCCATATTTTCAGAAATCGTATTATTGATTTCTTCAATTTCCATACGGATGCGGTCACGACGTTCAAGAACTTTTTTAAGTTCTTCTTCATGTCTGGCTTTATCCTGAACAAAGTTTTTAAGTCTTAAAAGGGCCAGATCTCTTTCATATTCATAAATTTGTTCTTTGAATTTTCTATATTTGATTGTTTTCTCAGATTGAACCTTTAAAGTATCGTATTGACGTTTAATTTCGTTCATGGCGATTTCAATCTGAACCATATTCTGGCGTGTTCGTTCAAGTTCACGTTCCGCTTCTGCACATTCTGCTTTTGAACGGCTAATACCTGCAGCTTCTTCAAAAAGGTATCTACGGTCTTCTGGTTTGCTGGAAAGAATCTGATCGATTTTTCCCTGTTCCATTACAGAGTAAGCAGCTTTACCGACACCGGTATCCATAAAAAGACGTCGGATTTCTGTAGGTCCTGCAGGACGCTTATTAATAAAATATTCTGCATCACCAGAACGGTAAAGTCGTCTTGTGATGGCGATTTCTTCTTCACTTAAAGGTAGTAAGCCTTTATCGTTTGCAATAGTTAAAGTTACTTCGGCAGTATTAAGTGCGGCACGACGTTCTGTACCGTTAAAAATAACATCTTCCATTTTTTCTGCGCGAAGATTTTTAGAGTTTCTTTCAGCAAGTACCCATTTAATTGCATCAACAACATTACTTTTTCCACAACCGTTTGGACCAAGCAAAGCTGTAATACCTTCTGCAAAATCGATGTGAGTTTTGTCTGCGAATGATTTGAATCCGTAAATATCAAGACTTTTTAAGAACACATTATACTCCCAAGTTTAGTCTTTTTATTATAACGAAAATCACTATGAATGGGAATTATTATTCTTTAATTAATTTAAGTGTATCTTTTACAGTTTTTTCCCAGTTGAATTCGTTTGCCCAGAGAATACTGTCGTAGATAACATTTTCACGAAGCTCCTTGTCTTCAACAATATTCTGCATGGCAGTTGAAATCTGATTTATATTATCAGAATCAAAATAAACAGCTGAAGTTCCTCCAGCTTCTTTTAATGCACCTTTATCTGAACAAAGCACTGGAATTCCGCAGGCCATAGCTTCAAGAATAGGTAAACCAACTCCTTCATTTATGGATGGAAACAAACAGGCTTCGGCACCAGCATAAAGTTTTGCAAAGCTTTCATGTGGAAAAAAGCCTATAAGGAAAATATCACTTGCATATTCAGAATCAAAAGCTACTTTGTGAATTTGTTCTGCATAGGCACCATCATTTCCTGCTATAACAAGTCTATGAGGAAGTCCTGTATTTTTTTTGAAAAGTTCAAAAGCCTTGATTAATTCAATATGTTTTTTCTCTGGACTGGAAAGGGAAGAGCCATAAACAAAATAAGGACGTTTAATGGCAAAAGGCTGCACATTAATTATTTCAGCGTCAAGATCAAGCATTGGAAAGAATAATTTATGGTCAATGCCATTATGGATAACTGATATTTTATCTGCACTAATTCCCAGTTTAATTAAATCCTGTTTTATGTAAGCGGAAGGAGCAACTATTTTCTGGATATTCTTCAAGCCTTTTAACATATTTCGTCTATTAGAAACAGACATTTCTGCAAGCTGGATAGATACTATACTGTTAATTATAGCTATCCCAATATGATTTTTGAATTTTGTTGGGAGTATTTTTCCTGCGGCAGGATATAAAACCACATCATAACCGTTCTTTTTTATAAATTTATGAATTTTAGTTTTATGCCATAATGTTTCAGCTTTAGGACTGTTAAGCATTGGAGTAGAAGAGTATGGGATATCTTTTCCTGAAGTGTATGTATAGCGGTCTTCTTCTGTTCCAAATAATTCTACAGAAATATTGGTTTCTTTATTTTTCTTTGCGCTATTTTTGTTTGAATAATCTTTTGAAGTATTTGTATCGGCATTTATTGTTACGCCAGGATTTTCTACATGTGTAATTTCTGAAGGTAAGTTTGAAAGAAAATAAATAATATATGAGCCTAATCCTGATTTTCCATGGTCACAGCCAAAAGTATCAATTGCAATTTTCATAATTAATCCTGTGGAATGTCACTGCAGTTCATTACTTTTCCGTCATGAAGTTCTTTTGGAAAAACTTTTAATCCAAGCTTCTTTTCCAATTCTGCATAATGACGCATTTCCCATTCATCACCAATCACAACATTGATTCCTGTTTTACCTGCACGGGCAGTTCGTCCGCTTCGATGAATAAAGAAATCTTCGTCACTTGGCAAATCCATTTGAATTATGTGTGAAATATCGGGAATATCAAGTCCCCGGGCAGCAAGATCACTGGTAATAAGTATTTTTTCTTTTCCGCTTCGGAATCTGTCTATAGCTGCTTTTCGCTGTTGTTTATCTGTTTTTGCATGAAGACAGGCACATTCAACTTTTTTGAATTGTAATTTTCTGTATATATTTTCTACCTGATCAGCTCTTGATGTGAAAACTAAAGCTTTAGAAGGGTTTTCTGCATATAAAAATTTTCTAAGAGTATCGATTTTATCTCTGGTTTCTGCATAAAGAGCCCAATGACTGATTCTTTTCTTCAGCACATCTTCCGGTGGCATTACAACATTTTTGGCATCAGCAAAAAAGATTTTTGTCTGTTTATTTAAGGTTGCAGTACAGGCAATAATCTGTGTTCCTGCAGGCATAAGGTTTCTTAAAGCTGATGTATCGTATAAAGCTTCTTTTTTTACAAGACGGTCTGTCTCATCAAAAACAACAGCAAAAACACCATCAACTTTAAGCTTTTTAAGATGAATAAGTTCAACAAGACGAGCCGCTGTACCAATAATGATTTCCGGTTTTTCTTTAAGTACTTCCATCTGACGTTTTAAAGGTGCTCCGCCTATCAGTAATGCTGATTTATGAGTGGTGATGGATTTGCAGGCTGTATTTATCTGTGAAGCAAGTTCAAAGGTTGGTGCAATAACAATAATTCTTACACGCTGATTATCAGTAAGAGATTCCAGTTTGTTGATAAGTGGAAGCAGATAGGCAAAAGTTTTTCCAGTTCCAGTTTCAGATTGGAAAAGAACATTTTCTCCGCCAATAATACGAGGAATTATCTCTGTTTGAACAGGTGTTGGCTCTGTAATTCCAAGCTTTGTTAGAGAATTCTGAAGATTTTCTGAAAGTTGTTTGAATGTTTCCATATTTGTATGTTCCCGTATTAACTACGGGAAGGGTACAGATTAGCTTGCGTCAGGTAACTGTAGAATCTGTTCTGAAAGATTTGGAATTTTCCCTTGAACAACTTCTTTTGTCACAGTGAAACGCTTTTTGCCTTTTATATCCGGAATCTGAAACATAACATCCAGAAGCATTTTCTCAACAATTGAACGTAGTCCTCGAGCACCAGTTTTCTGTCTGATTGCTTCATCTGCAATTTCTTCAATTGCTTCCTTTTCGAATACAAGTTCAACATCGTCAATATTGAAAGATGCCTGGAACTGTTTTGTGATTGCATTTTTAGGTTCTGTAAGAACATTCACAAGATCATCTCTTGTAAGTTCTTTAAGAGCACATGTAATTGGCATACGACCAATAAGTTCTGGAATAAGACCAAACTTAACAAGATCATCAGGAGTAACCTGATTCAAAAGTTTTACTTTTTCAGAATCATCCATCTGACCAACATTAGAGCCAAATCCCATTGAATGACTTGCAACACGCTGTTCAATAATTTTATCAAGGCCAACAAATGCTCCACCAAGAATAAAGAGGATATTTGTTGTATCAATCTGAAGCATTTCCTGATTAGGATGTTTACGTCCACCCTGAGGAGGAACACTGGCAACAGTTCCTTCAATAATTTTAAGAAGAGCCTGCTGAACACCTTCACCACTTACATCGCGAGTAATAGAAGTATTTTCAGATTTACGTGCAATTTTATCAATTTCATCAATGAAGATAATTCCCCGTTCTGCAGCTTCAATATTGCCATCTGCGGCATTAATCAATTTTAACAAAACGTTTTCTACGTCTTCACCAACATATCCGGCCTCAGTAAGGGTAGTGGCATCTGCAATTGCAAAAGGAACCTTAAGACGCTGTGCCAAAGTTCTAGCCAGCAATGTTTTTCCAGAACCGGTTGGACCAATTAAAAGAACATTCGATTTTTCAATTTTTACAGCGTTCTGGTCTGCCTGAGCAGCTGCTGAAACGGACATTCGTTTGTAGTGGTTATAAACAGCAACAGAAAGAGTCTTCTTTGCATCGTCCTGACCAATAACGTAACTATCCAAATATTCTTTAAACTCACGAGGAGTTGGAACATCTTTTAATTCAATTGGTGTGATATCTGCTTCCTGTTGATCCAAGATACCCTGACAGATTGCAATACATTTATCGCAGATAAAAGTGTTGCCGCTTGGACCTGTAATAAGTTTGCGGTCTTTTCCGGCAGTGCTGCCACAGAAAAAACAGTACATATCATTGTTTGAAAAACGTTTCATATATAAAACCCCGAAGATTAATCTTATTTTCTTGATGGCATTACGTGGTCTATAATACCATATTCAGCTGCATCCTGAGCAGACATAAAGAAGTCACGTTCAATATCTTCTGCAACTTTTTCAACAGATTTACCTGTGTCTTTAGCAAGATATTCAATTGAGAGCTTCTTTAAGCGGATAATTTCTTTTGCAAGAATACTGATATCACTTTCCTGTCCTTCAACACCACCACGTGGCTGATGAATCATAACGCGGCAGGAAGGAAGAGCATAGCGTTTTCCTTTTGAACCGCCTGCAAGAAGAATTGCTGCCATAGAAGCTGCTTGTCCCATACAGATTGTCTGAATATCGCATTTTACATATTTCATTGTATCGTAAATTGCAAGACCTGCAGTAACACTTCCACCTGGAGAATTGATGTAAATACTGATGTCTTTATCAGGATTTTCTGATTCCAGAAACAAAATCTGAGCAACTACAAGGTCTGCCATAATATCATTGATTTCGCCATCAATAAAAATAATTCTATCTTTCAAGAGGCGAGAGAAGATGTCGTAAGAGTGTTCAACATTTCCAGTTTTTTCGATTACCGATGGTAAATAAGTGTTCATCTGTTCGTTCATAAAAAATCCTATAAAACAAAATTGATATCTATTCTAATATAACGAATTTTTCCTGTTGTGGGTAGGAGAATAGTAAAAAAAAAGCGAAAAGCACACAGCATAACCTGTCGTTTGCTTTTCGCTATCAGCTTTAAGCCATTAATTTAAATTAGTAGTTCTGAAACAAATCTTTGAAAGCAACTTTGTCACCTTTTGTAACTTTTACTTCCTTATAGATTTCATCATAAAGTTTGTTTTCTTTTGTATCATCAATGATGTATTCTTTAGCACGTGGATCTTCGTAGTGTTTCTTAACTTCTTCTACAGTCATACCGCCTTCTTCAGCGATTTTCTTGTACTGTTCTTCGATTTCTTCTGGTGTAACACTGATGTTGCGAGCACGAATCAATGAATCAACAATAATTCTTGATTTAAGCATTTTTTCACTGTCGCCAGTCCACTGTTCAAGCATTGCTTCTTTTGTCTGACCAGATGATGTAACCATTTTTTCCAACTGTTCTGGTGTTGTCTGGAACTGCTGTGCCATCATTCTCCAGCGTCCGTCCAATTCAGCTGCCAGCATAGAAGCTGGAATGTCGAATGCGTTCTTTTCTACAAGCTGTTCAAGCAATGAATTGTTTTTCATTTCGCGAACACGACGATTCTTTGCAGTTTCCATATTACGTTTAATATCATCTTTCATATCCTGCAAAGTCTTGTATTTTTCGTTACAATCCTGAGCAAATTCATCATCCAAAGCTGGGAGATCACGCTGTTTAACAGCTTTTACTGTTACGCTGAGTTTAACTGTTTTTCCAGCCAAATCAGAATCTTCGTAATCTTTCTTGAATTTCTTTGTAATTTCTTTAGTTTCGTCTTTCTTCATACCAACGATTTCGTCGTCGATTTTGTAAAGGTTTTCACCAGTTCCAACTGTGAATACGAAATCCTGACGTTTTGTACCAGCAACTTCTTTACCATCTTCACCAACTTCGAAGAAATCTACAGTTACGATATCATCTTTAGCAACAGTGTTATCTTTCTTGTCAATAACCATTGCATTGCGTTCCTGCATTGCTTTAAGTTCATCGTTCAAGTCTGCATCTGTGATTTCAACCTGTGGTTCTTTTACTGTAATTCCAGAGAAGTTTTTAATTTCTACTTTAGGAAATACATCATATTTTACTGTGTAAGTAAGATCTTTTGTCATATCCAATTCTGGTGCTTTGTCCATTGTTGGCTGTGAATATGGAAGAGGACGCATATCTGTTTCTTCCTTGAAGATTTCGTCAAAAGACTGGTCAATTAATGTACCGATTGTATCAGCTTTAATTGAGTCACCATATTTGCGTTCTAGAACGTTAGCTGGTACATGGCCTTTACGGAAGCCAGGAATCTGAGCATTTTTTGTGTAAGCAGTAAGAGTGTTTTTGTATGCTTCTTCTACTTCTTTTTTTGCAATTGTAACAGTCAATTCTACTGCTGACTTTTCAAGCTGTTTGAATTCTTTTGTAAGTTTCACTTTGTGACTCCTTATGTGATAAAAAAATAGAGACACAAGTTGTTGCGTCTCTATTGTAAGTTCGAGCGGAAAACGGGAGTCGGACCC
This sequence comes from Treponema sp., assembly GCA_016297805.1. Classification (GTDB taxonomy): domain Bacteria; phylum Spirochaetota; class Spirochaetia; order Treponematales; family Treponemataceae; genus Treponema_D. The sequence continues at coordinate 17,563 of JAEDFX010000043.1, forward strand.
GCGACATCCACCTTGGCAAGGTGGCGCTCTACCACTGAGCTATTTCCGCATTTATTAATTTTACAGGCAAACGCCTT
>JAEDFX010000161.1 GCA_016297805.1 Treponema sp.
TATGTTTTTATATTATCTTGGTCAAAGAATTCTTTAATCGTCTTCTTTTTTTCTTTCTCCTTTTTAGCAGCCTCTTTCTCTGCCGCTTTTTCAGCTTTGGCAGCTTCTTTTTCTGCTTTTGCCAGTTCCCGTTTTTCTTTTGCAGTTAATTCTTTTGAGGTAGCAGTGTTTTCATCACCATTGCCATTCCCGCTTCCACCTGTGCCATTTATTACGATGTTTACGTTTCCAGCTCCATTACCTGCGTTTCCACCATTTTGTCGGGTAATCTGAGTCTGTGTTCCGTCTGTATTGTCTGTCACTGTTACAGAAGGGTAGCCAGTTGATGATGGCTGCTGATACTGATTTACAGTTCCCTGATTTTTTCCTGTAATAAGAGTTCTGTCAGGTTCAGTATTTGAATCTGGTAATGTGTATACCTTTGGCTGCTTGAATTCCTGAACTTTGACCTGATTTTCACCAACTGTATTTTTGTCTGCAAATATAACTTCGCGGTCTTTGTCTGCAAGGCTTGGAGGAAAGTATGCCTGTTCTGGCTGATTGTTCAAAATGATTGTTTCTCCGGCTTTTACTTCTTCATCCAGATCAAAGGTCTGTTTTCCAAGAGCTTTTTCACGGGTAGAACGAATGTATTCAGCATCAACATCATCAACTGGAGCGGCAAATTCTTTTACTCCAAATTCTGTTACTCCTGCTCCGCTGTTGTCTTTTGGATTCAAATCGTTGTAATTGATTGCGTACTGCTTTGGAGTAGGGGCAACTGTGTTCTGTGAGAAAAGTACATCCTGAACTGGTGCAACATAAAGTGTGTTGTTTTCGCCAGTGACAAGAATCCTTCGGGAATCTTTACTGAGTTTTACATCTTTAATAAGTTTTGACCCAAGATTTGGTACATATCCGATTTGAGAAGTGTTATTTACGTTGTAAAAGTTGAGAGTTCCGTTTGTGTCAGAAACTACAAGGGTTTCATCATCGCTGGAAAGGTTTACTGTTTTTATATTTCCTGCAGCTGTATATGATTTTTGTTTTTGTCCGCTCAGATTATATACGCCTACTGTTTTTGAAGTATCTGAGAAAATTACTTTGTTATCTTTTGTAAAGTTGATTCCAGTTGTACTTGCATTATATGGAACTGTGGCTGTTGTTTTTCCGGAAGTTAAATCATAAATATATGCATTTCCATCATTTCCAAGAACTGCCATATGAGTTTTTGATTTATTTACTGCGGCAGATTTTGCTTTTGCAGGTACTTCGATTGTATTTGTTTCAATGTTGCTTCCTGCTGTGTTCTGAGTTTGAATTATTACAGAATTTCCATCTGGAATTGCTTTTACTTTAGGATAGTCTGCTCGGTCTGGTGAATTATAGAAGGCAGACATATCGCTGTTACTGTTTTTTGCATAGGAATCCTTCAGCACTAAAGAAAGAGAATCGCGTACGTATACTTTGCCGTTTACTTCATATGCAAAGTAGTCGCCGGTGCTGTCGAACTGAGCGTCATTAATTGAATATGGCGCTTTGATTGCCGGTACAACAAAATCGGCTGCGAAGACTGCAGTGCTGCTTAAAAAGAGAATCATCAGAATGTCTAAACAAAATCGTTTATTCAACATTTCCTCTTGGTATTCCATACGGGTATAGTCCACCATTACTTAATATCGGAAGATTCACCTAAGAACTTTAGAAAAAAGTGAATTTTGATGTGGTGAATAGATTGCAAGGGTAAGCCCTTTAATGACACTTCATATGTCATTCCTGTGCCCAGACACGGGAATCTATCTTTTCTATTCAATATCTTCTATAATTTTGCCGATAATCAGATTATGAAGAAGTATATATTTTCACTTTTAACATTTTGTACACTCATCAATTTCAGTTTTGCAAAAATCACATTTGGAAAGCTGGATTTAAACAAAAATGATGAGATGATTTTTACAGTCAGCAACGAAACCACAGGAATTGATAAATACAACGCTTTATTCAGTTGTAAAATTGTTAATGGACTTCCTGCCGATGCTCCAAGAATGCTTTCTTACTATCCAGAACGTATGGAACTGCTGGATAATGGTAGATTTCTTCAGGTCAGAAATTCATACGGAACTGCAAAATATAATACTTCTACAACTCGTTTCAGCTGCGAAAATACAGTCGCTCAGCTTCCAGAAAATCCACTGCCACTTGTTGCATATTCAACCAGCTACGACGGAACCTGGTATTGCTATCTTAAACAGACAACCTTTGTAACTGCTGATTTGATTCTTCAGGATGCGAATTCAGATTATTCCTACACTCTCAGCCGAAATGTTCAGATGGATTATGATAAGGTTCCTGTAAAATGGTCCAAAGAGAAAAATCTTCTTCTATATGAAAAAGATGGAACTGTTTATTTCTGTAATCCTGAAGCTGTAAAAGCAGATGTGGAAATTGATGAAAAGTATCGTAAAATTGGAAAAGGGACTATAAACTCTGTAGATTTTTCTGAATCGCAGTATATTGCTTATATTGATGATTCTCTTCTATATAAAATCAACACAAAAGAACTTTATACTATCGGACTTTATGCTGGTATTTTAGGACAGGGGACTGTTGTTGGTCGTCTTCCATTTAAGTTTAATTGTCAGACTGATAAATTCAGTACAAATAAGGATGTTTCTTCTATCGTTGTAATTCAGAATAAACGAATGTTTACTTATCTTAAGGCTCACAAAGATTCTACTGATTATATGGACATTCTTTATTCCCGACCATATACAGATTCTACTGCCAGTCTTGTAGATTCAGATATTTATTGGGATAAAGCTCAGAATCCTATTATGTGGTTGCAGAAACTTCCTTATGAAGGTGATAAAATCCGCAGTTCAGTTTACCGTATTTCTACAGCTGCCATTCAGGTTCTGGAAATTGAAGATTCTGGTCGACCATTTATTTCACCTGATGGAACAAAAGTCGCATTTTATGCCGGAGCTGCAATTTATGTTTACAACATGAACAACTGGAGCCGATTGTGCGAATTGACTGGTGAGAAAATTGTAACTGCACTTTGGGCTGATTCATGGAATCTGTACGTTGGTGGAGAAAAATCAATCCTCCGATGGAATGTAGTTTCTGATACATTTGATGTAATTGCACTTTCTTCTGTAGCTTCTGCCTATTGGACAGCTGATGGTTCTACAATTATTGCTGATAATAACAGTGGAAATTCTTTTGAATTGATGAAGGAATTCAATACATGGAAAAAGCTTGGCCTTTCTGCAAAACGAGAAAGTAGTACTCAGAATGGCCGGTATCGTGTTTTTGTAGGCTCTTCTACAAACTGCAATTATGAAAATGCGGTTTATATTCGTACTTTAGGAAAAAATCCGGTTACAGTTTCTCTGTACAAGGAAGCAACAAAGAAAAAGGCTAACCGAAAAACTGTAGCCCTTGTATTTGATGCTTATGATAATGCAGATGGTCTGGCTCAGATTCTTTATACTCTTAAAAAATATAATGTTAGTGGTGATTTCTTTGTAAATGGGGAATTTATCCGCCGTTATCCTTTGGAAACTAAACAGATTGTAAATAATAATTACAATTGTAACTCAATGTTCTTTTCTCAAACTGATTTAACACAAAATGATTTCATTATTGATGAGGACTTTGTGCGCCGAGGTCTTGCCCGCAACGAAGATGAATTCTATCAGTGTACAGGAAAGGAGTTGTTCCTTTACTGGCATGCTCCTTTCTACAAAATAAATCAGGAATTGATTGGATATGGCGAAAATGCCGGTTATACATATATTGACCTGAAAGCAGAAAATCTTGAATCCTCAGGAAATAATCCCTTTGCACTTATACAAGAATACTACACCCGTGCAGTAAAAAACAAGGGAGGTATCATTCCTGTAACAGTAGGTTATTCTCAATATAAGGATTCTGATTATCTATACAACTATCTTGATCTTCTGATTTGTGCCCTCATAGACGGCGGATTCGAACTAGTAGGAATCAACGAATTATAGTTTTCAAAGACAGACACCA
>JAEDFX010000162.1 GCA_016297805.1 Treponema sp.
ATGGTGCAAAATGTGCAGAAAGTGCTGTAGAATAAAAAAACCTGAATAGTTGAATAATCAGCTATTCAGGTTTTTTAAAAATTTGAATCTCTTGTTTAGTAAAATTATTTCTTTGAGAATGTTTGTTTTGTAGTCATAGAAGTTGTTACTTTAACATCACTTACTGTCGTTTCAACTGTACTATCAGTGTACATTACAATTTCTGTTTTATCTTTATTGATTTTTACAGAAACAGAACTTTTCATTGTACTTTCACCCTGTGTTACAGTAGTTTCACCAGCGTCTGCCATTGCAATGTATCCTTCCAATTGAGCTTTCATAGCAGGTACAGTTTCTGCTGTGACTGTACGAGTAATTGTTATTGGTTCAGGCTTTTTATTGTTTTCTTCAAATGCTTTCTTTACTACTTCTGGAACATCACCATCATAAGAAATATCCCCATCATATTCAGTAGTTACTTCCCAAGTACCAACTAACCAATCTGTTTCATTCAAATCCTCTTTTGACAAATCTGGATCAGATGGCTGTTTACAAGATGTAGCTAACAATCCAACTGCTAAAAGCATACCCAATACTAAACTAATTTTTTTCATTTGATTCACTCCTTAAAATAAAAAAATTGTTATGTCTATTTTACCCCCCCCCGTACATTTGTCAAGTCTTTTTTTAAGGATTTTAAATACAATGATGTCAGTCATCAGTGTATACATGAACTTTAAATACGCTGATGACTGACATCACTGTATACACGAACTTTAAATACACTGATGACTGACATCACTGTGTTTAATGTGAATTTTTTAAAACAAAAAAAAGCTCCCCATACGGAGAGCTTTTTTATTCAAGCTACGCTGCTAAGACTAGCGGAGCAAAGACAAAACGTTCTGAGAAGACTGATTTGCCTGAGCCAACATTGCTGTACCAGCCTGAGAAAGTACGTTTGTACTTGTGAATTTAACCATTTCTTCAGCCATGTCTGTATCGCGGATGCGTGATTCAGAAGCCTGGAGGTTTTCAGCGCCGATGTCCAAACCAGTTACTGTCTTTTCGAGGCGGTTCTGGTAAGCACCGAGGTCAGCACGCTGTTTGTTGATCTTCATCAAAGCTTCATCCAAAGTTCCGATTGCGCGGTTAGCTTCGTCTGGAGTTTCCAAAGACATGATTGATTCATCACCAACGTTGCGGAGACCAAGAGCCATAGCAGACATTGTTCCAATATATACCTGAGTTCTCTGATCCATGTTAGCACCAATGTGGAACCACATAGAACCAGTAACTACGTTTTCACCTGTAGGACGAGCAAAGCGACCTGTCAACATGTTCATACCATTGAACTGAGCTGTAGAAGCGATGCGGTCTACTTCTGCAATCAAAGAAGAAACTTCTACCTGAATCTGCATACGGTCTTCTGAAGAGTAGATACCGTTTGAAGACTGAACAGCCAATTCACGAATACGCTGTACGATATCTGTTGTTTCCTGTAAATATCCTTCAGTTGTCTGAATGAAAGAAATACCATTCTGGGCGTTTGTTGAAGCCTGGTTCAAACCGCGGATCTGTGCACGCATTTTTTCAGAAACTGCGAGTCCAGATGCATCATCACCGGCACGATTAATTCTCATACCAGAAGAAAGTTTTTCCATTGATTTCTGCTGATTAAGATCCTGAATTCCCTGGGAACGCTGAGCGAACATAGCACTCATATTGTGATTAATAACCATAATAATCTCCTTATAAGCTAGGTTAGTAATTAAAGATAAAAAACACGGTGGGTTTAATAACCACAACGTGGCTTATCTTTGGGGTTTCCACCACCCTTATATTTAATAAATCGGAATCTCATAAATTTTGTTTAGTGATTTTTTTAAATTTTTTGAAAATTTTTTAATTTTTTTTGATATAATTTTTTTATGGATTATTTATTAATGGGTGTATCAGTCTGCGTAATTATTGCGTTGATTTTTTGGTATATAAAATATAATCAGAAGCAGTCAGAAAAAAAGAAACGTTCAAAAATGGTTCAGCCTGTAAAATGTCCCTTGTGCCAGTCCAGCTTGTATGTGGGAGAAAATCTTATTTCTAAAGTCTATAGACCAATGAATGTTCCTGATCAGCTGATGGTAGTGCAGGGATGTCCTCATTGTTATCCAAAATGCGAGCCTGGTGTTCAGAGAATCTGCCCGGTTTGTCATAAATCAGTAGCCCAAAATCAAAATCTAACAGCACGACTTTTCAATAAATCCCTGGGGAAAAAGCACGTCCATATTTTAGGATGCAGCAACTGTCATAAAGCAAGATCAGAATAGACAGCTATAAAGTATGGAGCAGGTTTTTCGATTTAAACAGTTATTACATAAGGTTCATCGTAGTATTCAAATTTCTTATCGTGTGTAAGCAGCATAATACCATCAGCTTTAGCCTGTGCTAACAGACCTTGATCAAAAGGATCACTATGTGGTGGTGTTTCAGGTTTTTTATCTAAAGTTTCTAGTGCAACAACATGTCTGTCATCAAAAGGAAGCTTAAGAAATCCTGCCTGTTCACAATAATGCATAAATTCCGTGCCAGAAAAGTTCATTTTACCTATTCTGTGTTTTATTGCAATTTCCCACATAGAAAGAATACTGTAATATACTTTATTCCCGTCTTCCAGTAATAATTTTTTTGCATTGTTTGATAATTGTGGATCGTCATTAAAGAGCCAATATAAAATGTGTGTATCTGCTAAAATATTCATATTATATATCCTCACTTTCATAAAACATTTTCGCGATTTCTTCGTCGCCATCATTGATGTTAATAGGGTATTTTAATTTTCCTTTTGCTATACCCAGACGTTTTGAAACATCTACTTTTTCCATTGGAACAAGCTTAGCAACTGGTTTATTGTTTTTGCAGATAATTACTTCGCTTTCCTGTTTTAATTCCAACATCATTAAGAGTTTTGAAAAATTAGTTTTTGCTTCCAGAATATTTACTTGACACATATTATGCCCCCCTAATAAGTTAGTCAATGTGACTAACTTATAGATACTATAAAAATGTTATGTTGTCAATAAAATCTGGTCAGGTTGACTAATATATGGAAGATAAAGGATCTTATTAATGACATTGTAAAGATAGTCATTTTTCTATAAAATATCTTCTATGAATATTATAGTAGTAGGCAGTGGTGGACGTGAACACACTATCTGCTGGAAATTAGCTCAGAGTTCAGTTGTTGATAAGGTTGTAGTAGTACCAGGAAACGGTGGAACTGCTAACGAAACTAAATGTGTTAATGTTAATCCAAAAGATTGTGATTATATCAAAGAAGGCGAAAATCCTTATGTGGCAATTGCTAAGCATGAAAATTGTCGCATGGCTGTAATTGGTCCAGAGGATCCATTGGCAGAAGGATTGGCTGATGAGTTCTGGAAGGCTGATATTCCTTGTGTTGGTCCTAAGAAGGCTGGTGCTCAGCTTGAAGCAAGTAAAGATCTTTCTAAAAACTTCATGAAAAAATATGGAGTTGCTTGTGCTGCCAGTGAAACATTTACTTCAAAAGAATCTGCAGTTGAATATGTAAAAAAACACGGTGCTCCAATCGTTATCAAGGCTGATGGTCTTGCGGCTGGTAAAGGTGTTGTTGTTGCTGCAAAGGTAGAAGAAGCTCTTGCTGCTATTGATGATATGATGGACGGCGGAAAAGTTGGTGATGCAGGAAAGAAGCTTGTTATAGAAGATTATCTTGAAGGTGTTGAAATTTCAGTTCTTGCTGCTGTTTCTGTTACACCTGAATATGCAGTTTCTGGAAACGCTACAATTGTTCCATTCCTTCCTGCCCGTGACCACAAACGTTTGATGGATGGTGCTAAAGGACCAAATACTGGTGGAATGGGTGCTATCTGTCCTTTGGATGATGTTACAGACAAAATGATGGAACAGTTTGATAAGGATATTCTTCAGCCAACTTTGGAAGGTTTGATTAAAGAAAAGTTCGATTATCGTGGATTTATTTTCTTTGG
>JAEDFX010000163.1 GCA_016297805.1 Treponema sp.
CAGCAAAAGCCAGTAGAGTTTGGGAGATAACCGCCAGTTCAGGCACTTCCAAAAATCATTATAGCATATATCTTTTATTTTGTATAGGTGTATATAAAAATATCACAGTATCAGTCTTTTTTTTTTATAAGCAATTAATTCTTGCTGTGACTTGAGCATAAAAAAACACTACCTGGATAAATTTTACTCTATTCAAGTGGTGTTTGTAAATTCAGTCTTTAACAGACTTTTTCAGTGGCCTCCATAAATGGTCCACTTTTTTTACTTTAAAAACTCTTCTCTTCTTTGTACTAAATAACAAATTAATATATATTTTAAACATTGTAAAAAGTGTAAAAAATTTACTACACATTGGAGTAATATTTATGAGAATTACCGTTAAAGCAAAACTTGTAGCACTTTTAACCGCTGTTGTTATTTTTGGAAGTGTATCAATTGGTATTCAGGCTTATTCAAAGGCTAATAATGCACTTACTGAATCAGCAGATAAAACCTTGAACGAGATTTCTTTACAGGTTGCAAAAGAAGTAAGAGATATTAATGATGCAGAATTTCTTATGCTGCATGCTTTGGCTGAGTTACCTGAAATAAAATCAGAAGAAGTTTCTATTAAAGATAAATGCCAGATGTTCAGAAATATTATTAATTCCAACCCAAACAAATATGAGAATATTGCATTTTATGATACAGAAGGAAATACTGCATTGCCTAATGGAGCTCCACTTCAGCTTAAAGGAAAGCCTTATATTGATACTCCTGTAAAAACAGGAAAAGACTATATTCAGGATCCTGCATTCAGTACTGTAAATAATGCAGTAATTATGTTTATGTCTGTTCCTGTTTACAATAATTCAGGAAAAGCTATTGGAGCACTTGTATCAGTAATTAAAGGTAATGTTCTTAATGAAATCGCAAAGGATATTGAAGTTACTCCTGGCTATCATCCAAATATTATAAATAGAAAAAATAATGAAATTATTGCTAAAGGAAATAATCAGGAAGACGAAAGAATTTCAGACGATGAAATTTCAAGTGAATCACAACTTTGGAGTATTATTGAAAAAATCTGCAAAGGGGAAACAGGAATTGGAGTTTATGATGATCCAATAAATGGTTCTAAAATAATTGCTAGTTACAGACCTGTTGAAGGTTATGATTGGGCTGTATTCTGCCCTTCACCTTATGAAACTTTTTTTGGAAGCTTAACATCATTAAATAAATCTATTTTTCTTACTATTCTTCTAACTATTATTCTTGCTATTGCAGTTTCAATTTGGGTAATTGGATTAATTTTGAAGCCTCTAAAAAATGTTCAGACCTCAATTACAGAAATTGCAAGTGGAAATGCAGACTTGACCAGAAGAATTGACAATGAAACAAATGATGAAATTGGTGATGTGGTAAAGGGCTTTAATAAATTTACAGAAAAACTTCAGTCAATTATGAGTGAACTAAAGTCTTCCAAAGAACACTTGACAATTGCAGGAGATAATCTATCAGCAAGTACTGTTGATACAAGTGCATCAATTACAGAAATTATTGCTAATATAGAATCAGTTCATAGTCAGATTACACATTCTAGTGATAGTGTTACTCAGACTGCTGCTGCGGTTAACCAGATTGCTTCAAACATAGAATCCCTTGAGAAGATGATTGAAAATCAAAGCCGAGGAATTTCATCTGCTTCTACTGCTGTAGAACAGATGATAGGAAATATTTCTTCTGTAAACAATTCTGTAGACTTAATGGCAAATTCCTTCGAGGAACTTTATGAAAAATCAATCGAAGGTTCAAAATTACAGGAAACTGTAAATGAAAAAATTGAATTGATTAAAGGCCAGAGCGAAACTCTTCAGGAAGCAAATAAAGTTATTGCTTCTATTGCCTCTCAAACTAACCTTCTCGCAATGAATGCTGCAATTGAAGCTGCCCATGCTGGTGAAGCAGGAAAAGGTTTCTCTGTTGTTGCTGATGAGATTCGTAAACTTTCATTAACATCTACAGCTCAGTCTAATACAATTGGAAGCCAGCTTGAACGAATCAGAAATTCAATTGCAGAAGTTGTTGAAGAATCAACACAGACAAGTGAAGCATTCGATTCTGTAACTAAGAAAATTCAGAATACAGATGAACTGGTTCAGCAGATTAAAAATGCCATGAATGAACAGAATGTGGGTTCAATGCAGATTAATGAATCTTTGCATATTATGAATGACAGTACTGCAGAAGTAACAACTGCCTCTAAAGAGATGGCTGATGGAAACAAGTCAATTCTTCTACAGATTCAGACTTTACAGGATGTAACATCACAAATTAGCTGTAGTATGGATGAGATGGCAATTGGTGCAAAAAAAATCAATGAAACTGGTGCATCTTTAAGTTCTATTTCAGATCAAATTGGAAATTCAATCTCTGAAATTGGTAATCAGGTTGATATGTTCAAAATCTAAATAAATAGCTGTAATTTGTAAATAATAACAAGGCTTCTGAATATAAAAAATATATTTGGAAGCCTTTTTCTATTCCAAATTTTGTACTGATATAGTATAATTTTAGCCAAACTATTTTTGTAATTATATTATAGGAGCAAGTATGACATATTCGTATTTCCCTGGATGTACGCTTAAAAACAAGGCTGCTGACCTTGATAAATATGCGCGCATGTCTGCGGAAGCATTAGGGTTCACACTTGAAGAAATTCCAGACTGGCAGTGCTGCGGTGGAGAATATCCACAGGGTACTAATGAAGTTGCTGCAAAGCTTCCTTCAATCCGTGCATTGGCAAATGCCCGGGACAAAGGTCAGGATTTAGTTACTCTCTGTTCAGCATGTTACAACGTTATTAAACAGACTAATGACGCTGTTCAGAATGATGAGAATACTGCATTCAAGGCGAACAACTATCTTAAAGAAGATGGTATTGAGTATCACGGAGAAACAAAAGTACTTCATTACTTAGAAATTCTTCGTGACGTTGTTGGTTGGGACAATGTAAAAAAAGCTGTTAAAAATCCTCTTACAGGTAAGAAGATTGGTGCTTATTATGGTTGTCTTCTTTTACGTCCTGGAAAAGTACTCCAGCTTGATGATGCAGAAAATCCACAGCTTATTGAAGATTTTATTAAAGCTATTGGTGCAACTCCTGTCATTTATGCTCAGAGAAATGAATGTTGTGGTGCATACACAATGTTCGAAGACGAATCTATCCCTAAAAATCGTTCACAGAAGATTTTAGCAAACGCAGAAGATATGGGTGCAGATTTCTTAGTAACATCTTGTCCACTCTGTCGCTATAATCTTATTAAGAACAAGGGCGATTCTAAATTAGACGTTATTTATTTTACAGAACTTCTTGCTGAAGCTCTCGGGTTAAAGGAGGCTCAGTAATGGAAAACGCTGAATTCCTTAAAGAAGCAGTATTAATGAGATCTGGTGTTAATCCAAAAAAATGTATGGTATGTGGAAAATGTTCTGGAACATGTCCTAATTACGATGCAATGGAATATCACCCACATCAGTTTGTACAGATGGTTGAAAATGGCGAAATTGAAAAGCTTATGGCTTCAAAATCAATTTATGCATGTTTGAGCTGCTTTGCATGTCTTGAACGCTGTCCTCGTCAGGTTGAACCAACAAAACTTATTGATGCAGTACGTCAGGTTGTTGAAGGCACTCGTGGCCCTCATCATTTGGATCCAGCTCAGGTACCAGAAAAGTTAGACCCTGAAATGCCACAGCAGGCATTGATGGCAGCTTTCAGAAAGTACAAAAAATAATTAAGGAAATCCTATGGAAAGAATTGGTGTTTTTGTATGTCACTGTGGTACTAACATTGCCGGAACAGTTGACGTAGCAAAAGTTGCAGAAGAACTTGGAAAAGTAAATGGTGTAGTATTTTCTACTCACTACACATACATGTGTTCTTCAGCTGGACAGCAGATGATCGAAGAAAAGATTAAAGAACTTGGCCTTACAGGTGTAGTTCTTTGTTCTTGTTCTC
>JAEDFX010000164.1 GCA_016297805.1 Treponema sp.
CAGTGCATCAAGAAAGAACTGGAAAGCAGAATACGGTGTTCACCATTCACTTAAAGTAACAGAATAATTTAATTTCTGAATACACAAGGCGTCCTGTAAAAACACAGGACGCTTTTTTTTATTTAAAAAAATGTGTTTTTGTGATAGTTTGTTTTTATGAAAGTTATTAGGGCATCTGTTTTAGGATTCTGTTTTGGTGTTAGAAGAGCTGTTGAATTGGCAGAAAAAGCTTTGGAAGAAAATCAGGGGCAAAAAGTTTATTCTCTGGGTCCGTTGATTCATAATGAAAAAGCCTTAAAGGTTTTAAGTGAAAAAGGTCTTGTAACGGTTGCTGAAGACGAAATCAACAAAATTCCAGATGATGCTGTTGTTATTATCAGGGCTCATGGGGTTGCTCCTTCTGTTTCAAATCAACTTATAGAAAAAAACTGCGTTATTATAGATGCTACCTGCCCTCGTGTAAAAGCAAGTCAGAAGATGGTGGAAAGATATTCAAAGGATTCTGATTATGTTGTATTGACTGGTGATAAAAATCATGGAGAAGTAATAGGAATTGCAGGTTATGCCGGTAAGAATTTCAGTCTGGTACAGGATTTTACGGAAGCATCCAGATTATCAATTAAAGATGCGGATGATAAGAATATTATTCTTTTAAGTCAGACTACATATAGCCCGGTGGAATTTAAAAAAATAGAAGATTACTTGAAGTCTAAGTATAAAAAACTTGCCGTAATGAATACGATTTGTCCTGCAACAAATGAAAGACAGAATGCACTGCTGGAATTATGCAGACAGGTGGAAGGAGTACTTGTAATTGGAGGAAAAGCTTCTGCAAATACAAAACGATTGTATCAGACTGCAGAAAAAAACAGCAGCCTTGCAGCTCATATTCAGACTGTGGAAGATATTTCTGAAGATTTCTACAGGTTGGATTCTGTAGGTATTACAGCGGGGGCCAGCACACCGGATATTATTATAGATGAGGTTGAAAACTGTTTATTGAATTTGGATAAATAAGATTTAGTTTGACATAGAATTATGTTGTTATTATAATTAACAATATGTTATTGACACATAATTTGAGCAGAAGAAATAATTGTCGCATTGTCGCATTGTCGCATTGTCGCATTGTCGCATTGTTCATATTATGTAAATTATATAGAAGAAATTTTAATATAAATAAATAAAACCCTTGTGGTATTTCACTGATGAATTTCCAGTCATAGTGAAATGCTGCAAGGGTTTTTTGTTTATATATAGTTTTTGGAGGAGAAAATGTTAAAAAAAATTGGGTATGCCCTGCTTGCTTTAGTTTGTGCATCAGTATTATCAGGATGCAATTTCAGTAGCGAGAGAGAGGATTATGAACGTTCATACGTTGCCAGAACTGATTTTACTATTAAGTTTGAAACAAATGGCGGAAAATCTATTGAACCTATTACAGTAAAGAAAGATGAAGATTTTAGAGATGTAGAAATTCCAACACCAGAACGTATTGGTTATGATTTTGCTTATTGGGCTAATGAGTATGGAATACAAATTGGTTCTAATTATACGGTAAATGGAGAGCCTGATGTTGCTAAGTTTTTGGCCGATGAAAGTCGGTTTCCAGAATTTGATTTAAATGGAAAAGAACTTCCAATGGGTATAACTTTATATGCAATCTGGAGAAGTGAGAATCCTTCAATCATTATTAATGCTGATGGCGGTTATTTCCCACAGGAAGATGGAACTAAAAAGGAAAAACTTGAATTAAAATTAACAAATTTTAAAGGAACTTACACTTCATCTGAACTGTTCAATGATTATTTGATCAAAACTGTCTTCCCGCTTAAAGATAAAGCTGTAAAAGAGCATTATAAAGCAACAGACCTATTTTATTTATCTAGTACTATCATTGCAGGAACTTGTACATCTCTTTATTTTGATTTATCTGATGGAAAGGATTGTGAAGTTAGAATTCAGTGGAATAAAAATCAGGAAATTGTTTTTGAAACAAACGGCGGATCTGCAATTCCTGTTTATGAGTTTAAGGATAATGACAGTTGTGAACTTAAAACACTGTACAGCAAAGCTTATATACCTGTAAAAGAAGGGTATGTTTTTGCAGGCTGGTATAAAGATAAAGATCTTAAGGAACTTCAACAGAACTCTGTAATTAATTTGCACAGTACTACTAATTTGGACAGTACTACACTTTATGCTGACTGGATTTCAAAGAGCTATGATATTACAAGCAGTAATGCAGAATCTACATTTAATACTATTGCGAACAAAATGAAATTCTTGAAACTTGGCATTACTGGTTATGATGAAACTAGAACTAACAGGCTGCCACTTTCTGAAGAACTGATTGATATGTGTACTGTTAATGTAAAGTATACAGGAAATATGAGTTCTACAGATGTACAGAATGTAAGTAAAAATATGAAGTATAATAATATCAATTCTGGAACGGTGTATTGTAACCTTGACTTAAGCGAAGCAACAGGACTTACTGATTTACCTGATGATGGCTTTGCAGATTGTATAGGCTTAAGAAGCATAAAGATTTCTCAGAAAATTTCTAATATTGGAATTAGCAATACAAATGGCAGCGGCTGTTTTAGAGGTTGTTTTAATCTTAAATCTGTTAGTCTGCCTGCAAGTCTTACAGCTATTGGCAATGCATCATTTAGTGGATGTACAGCTTTAACAGATATCATTATTCCAGATGGAGTAACATATATTGGAAATAATGTATTTAGCGGTTGTAGTAAACTTAAGAATGTAAAAATTCCTGTTAGTGTTCAGACTATTGGTTCAGCAACTTTCAAAGATTGTGTGGAACTGGAAGAAATTGCACTTCCTCTATATGTTCAGATTATTTCTGCAAATCTGTTTGAAAACTGTAAAAAGCTTTCAAAACTAACATTCTCTGAATATGTAGATACAATTGATAGTGCTGCATTTATGAAATGTACTTCTTTGACTTCATTTACAATTCCAGCTCCTGTTACAACTATTTCGAATGAGACTTTCAAAGAATGTACTGCTTTAACTTCTGTTGAAATTCCGGATAATGTGACTGCTATTGGTAATAATGCTTTTGAGAACTGTGAAAAATTGAAGAATGTAACTCTTCCTTCAAAATTGAATGAAATTTGTAATGAATCCTTTAAGAACTGTAAGGCATTTACAGCTATTGATATTCCGGCAGGTGTAGTTGCTATTGGTAACAGTGCATTTAATAACTGTGAAAATCTTGAAAGCATTAATATTCCTTCAGGGGTTAAAACCTTAAGCTACCATGTTTTTGATGGTTGTATTAAGTTAACTGATGTTACTTTGAATAATGGATTGGAAACTATTGGGGAACGTGCTTTTGTTGACTGTAAAGCATTAACCAGTATCACTATTCCATCAACTGTAACTACAATTAAAACATGTGCATTCTACAATTGTTCTTCACTGACTGGAATTACTATTCCAGCTGCAGTAACAAGCATAGAAGACAGCGTTTTCTTTGCTACATGGTATAAAAAGGATGCCAAGGTGGAAATCGGTGGAACTGAGTCAGATGTTTCAGATCCTGAAAACAATGTATTTATATTTACTGTAGGCGACTATAGAAAATTCTGGTGTAAAAAATAAGTATTTTCTGGCTTAGGCCATTAAAGGGACTGAATGACAGGTATCCTTATCATTCAGTCCCTTTTTTTATGAAAACAGTATTATCAGTCTTTAGTAATTCCCAACGTATTGAATCACGTAAAAATCTAACCCAAAGAGATTCGGTTAATCAAGTAAAAATCTAACCGTAATTATTTAGACCATGGAACTGCCAGAGCAATAAGTTTCGCCTGAGTTCCTGCTTTGCTTCTTCTGGAAGTGACTCACATTCTATTAGCCGTGTGTACGGAGTTTTTGCATCATCATATTTTTTAGTTACCTTTGCGTCAA
>JAEDFX010000044.1 GCA_016297805.1 Treponema sp.
AGAATTAAAGGAGGTCTATTAAGCAGAAGGTATATCTTCTGTTTATAGTTTAAAAAAAAATGGATCAGCGAAAACAGAATCCTTATTATAAAGAATTTGGAGTTTTTTCAAACTGTGCTTATGTTATAAAACAGATTTTGCATTATAAAAAAGCTCTTTTATTTATGACCCTTGTTTTATTTTTGTGTACTCCGATTCAGACGTATTCCTGGTCTTACATTACAAAACTGGTGCTTGATCTGGTTACCGGACAGTATGAACTTACTGTAAAAATGCTGGCAATAAATATTGCAGTTGCTACGGTCATTCTTCTTCTAGTGAATTTTGTTCAGGGTTTTGTTCAGAATTATAGTGGATGGATGTATATGCTTGTCCGAATGCGTATGGTTCGGGAAAAGAATCTAAAAACTATGACTATGGATTTTTACCACATGGAAGACCAGCAGGTTCTGGATATTTACTGGAGGGCTGGTCAGGCATGCAATGGAAATTCCCAGGGCATAGAAGGTCTTATGAGAATGCTTTCCGACATTACAGTTCAGCTTGGTGTTGTAATTGTGGGAATTATGATTTTGAGTTCCCTTAATCCATGGCTTGTTCTTGTAATGTGTGTGATGTCGGTTCTTAATGCTTTTATGAGTACTCTAGCCAGCCGCAAAACTAAAAGAGAAGTCTGGGATGTTCTGGCTCCCTGGTGGAGAAAAAGATGGTATATGGACCGCATTTCTTCAAACTTTGATACAGCAAAAGATATCCGCATGTTTGGTTTGAAAAAATGGCTTTTGGATAAATATGTTGAGCTTAATAAGGTTCGGTATAAGCTGGAAGTGCTGAATCAGACTGTATGGTTCTGGTGTTCTATGTGGTACACTCTTACCTGGCTTCTTATGCAGGGATTTTTGTATGGTTACTTGATTTTTCAGGTTTGGAACGGTGGGCTGACTATTGGAAATTTCTCTTTATATATTTCATCTGCCATGACTTTTTTTGGGTATGTGAACAATATTACTGGTCGCTTTGCAGAAATGATTGCAAGAAATCGGGAAGTAAATGATTTTAGAAGTTTTATGGAGTTTGATGGTAATTCAGAGAAGAAAGATGCAAAGAAAAATCCTGTTCCTAAAATGGATTCATACGAATTTGTTTTTGAAAATGTTAGTTTTAAGTATCCTGGGGCTGAAAGATATGCTCTTGAAAATCTGAATATCACGCTTAAAGCTGGAGAAAGTCTTGCAGTGGTGGGATTGAATGGTGCTGGAAAAACTACTTTTATCAAACTGCTGCTGCGGCTTTATAATCCTACGGAAGGAAGAATCCTTTTGAATGGTGTTGATGTCCAGACATATGACAGAGATTCTTATTTTTCAGTTTTTTCTCCATTATTTCAGGATGTTTCTCTTTTTGCTTTTCCACTGGCGGAAAATGTTTCAATGAAAACTCCGGAAGAAACTGATAAAGATAAAGCTGCCGGTTATTTGAATGATGCTGGTATGGGAGAAAAGGTTGCTTCATTAAAAGACGGCATCGATACTCAGCTTTTGAAGATTGTTTATGATGATGGAGTAGATTTAAGTGGCGGTGAAAAACAGAAGCTTGCACTGGCCCGGGCTCTTTACAAAGATAGTCCTGTTGTTGTTCTTGATGAACCTACTGCCGCACTGGATGCCATTGCCGAAGGAAAACTTTACAACGACTTTAGTCGGCTGATTGCGGGTAAAACATCAGTTTTCATTTCTCATAGATTGAGTTCGACTCAGTTCTGTTCAAATGTTGCCATGTTCAAAGACGGAAAAATGATTGAATATGGAAATCATAAATCTTTGCTGGCCCTTAATGGTGAATATGCAAATATGTGGCGAATTCAAAGTCAGTACTACGTGGAGGAGGAAAAAAATGAAAGATAAAACAAAGCTTCCAAATCCATTGTTCAAATCTTTATCATATCTTGCTCGACTTGCATGGAAAATAAGACCACGAGTTTATATCTGGTATTTTATGCAGTTCATTGCCATTATGCTTGAAAAGGTCCGTTACATCATAATTCCAAAATTTATTTTTGATGAAATTGTACTTTTGTCTAAGGATGCAGGAAACAGCAGTCATTTAAAGAATCTTGGTTTTTATGTAGGACTTACTCTTGTATTCATACTTCTTCATGATATTTTTAACAGCGTTGGAGCACATCTTAAAAGTCTGGATCAGCTTTATATAGGGCAGCAGCTTCAGCTTGATATTTCTGATAAATCTATAAGGATGGATTTTGAATATACAGAAGATCCTGAAGCTCTGGATCAAATGAACAGAGCCCGAGAAGGTATTGAATGGTATTCCGGTGGATTTACAGGAATTTTTGACCAGCTATTCAACATTATTACGAATATATTTGTTGTAGGTGGTGTAGTTGTAGTTCTGATTTTGAAGTGTCCTGTACTTATTCCAGTTCAGATTGCTGCAATAGTGATTAGTGCAGTTCTGGTAAACAAGAATAATAAAATTGAGTTGAGTTTCTTTTCAAAACTGGCAAAGGATAATCGTATTTTCAATTACTATTTCTGGAATGTAGCAGATCCTCAATATGGAAAAGATGTTCGTCTTTATAACGCTGCAAATATGCTGGCTGTAAAAAGTGATGTTTACCTGGACGGACAGATTAACAATACAAAACGTCGCATTCAAAAACAGTTGCCAAGAGTATTTGGATTAAACCTTACAGATATTGTGCGCAATGCTTTTTCTTATATATATGTTGGTTACAGAGCTGTAAAGGGATTCCTTTCTGTAGGGGATATTACACTTTCTTTGAATTCAGTTTCTCAAGCATACGAAAGCATTAATACCATGATTACAGGTGTTCAGGAAATAAACAAACGTTGCCGTTATTTTTCACAGTATCTTACTTTTATGGATTATCCAGATGCTAAACCTCACGGGGAAAAATCTCTGGTTCAGGGCAAACATGAGATTGAATTCCGTAATGTAAGTTTTAAATATCCCCGTGCAGAGGATTATGTCCTTGAAAACATTAATATAAAGATTAAGAGCGGAGAACATCTTTCTGTAGTGGGATTGAACGGTGCAGGGAAAACGACTTTTATTAAACTTCTTTGCCGTCTGTATGATGTAACCAGTGGACAGATTCTTGTGGATGGAATAGATATAAAAGAATATTCGGAAGAAGAATATAAAAAGCTGTTTGCAGTTTTGTTTCAGGATTTTAAACTTTTTGCTTTTGCTTACCGGGAAAATATTACACTTGAAAAATCTGAGTATCCTTTGGGGGAACTTCAGAAAGAAGAGATTCTGGAAATTCTTGAAAAGACCGGGATGAAAACTGATGTGGAAAAAATGAAAAAAGGCTTGGAAACTCCTGTATTTAAATCTTATGAAAAAGATGGTACAGAACTTTCAGGAGGCCAGCAGCAGAAAACTGCCATTTCAAGAGCCCTTTATCGAGATGCACCTATTGTTATTCTTGATGAACCAACAGCTGCTTTGGATCCAATTGCTGAATTTGAAATTTACAGGCAGTTTAATGAGCTGGTAGGTGGGAAGACGGCAGTTTATATTTCTCACCGTTTGAGTTCCTGCAGATTTTGTGATCGAATTGCAGTTTTTGCGGACCACACAATCAAAGAATACGGAACTCACGATGAACTTGTAAAAATCCCTGATGGATTGTATGCCAGAATGTTCTATGAGCAGGCTAAGTATTATCGATAGAAAATAGCATATCGTGTTTTTATCCTTTGATTTTTTCTCGTATAGCTTCCAGTCTGTTCAGTGCTTCGTTTAGTGTTTCGTCCTTTTTTGCAAAGTGCAGGCGGATATAACGGTTTTCAGGTTCCTTAAAAAATGATGAACCAGGAACTGCACCAACTCCAACATCGCGAGCAAGAACTTCTGCAAACTCCAAGTCAGATTCAAAACCAAATTCAGAAATATCTATGAGAACATAATAAGCTCCCTGAGGAATTGTATGATTTAGTCCGATTCTATCCAATCCATCTAAAAAAAGATTACGCATGTGAGTGTAATGATTCTGCAATTCCACATAATAATCATCACCAAACTTAAGACCAACAACGGCTGCTTCCTGAAGAGGATGTGCGGCTCCTACTGTTAAGAAGTCATGAACTTTTTTAATGCGTTCTGTAATTTCTGGATTTGCCTGAGTATAGCCCAAACGCCATCCTGTAATGGAATATGTTTTTGAAAGAGAGTTACAGGTAATTGTACGATCTTTCATTCCAGGCATACTTGCCATGTAAATATGCTCATTTGGCTTGTATAGAATGTGTTCATAAACTTCGTCGGTAATTACAAAGGTGTCGTATTTTGTTGCCAGGTCTGCAATAATCTGCAATTCCTGACGGGTGAAGACCTTACCACAAGGGTTAGAAGGGTTACATACAATAATGGCTTTTGGGTGCTGTTTAAATGCGGCTTCCAGCACATCTACGTTAAAATTAAACTCTGGTGGAACTAATGGCACATAAATTGGCTCTGCACCGCTTAAAATAGTATCGGCACCGTAGTTTTCGTAGAAAGGAGAGAATACAATTACTTTGTCGCCTGGATTTGTAACACTCATCATTGCGGCCATCATTGCTTCGGTGGAACCACAGGTTACTACCAGCTCTGCATTTGGATCTACAGCAACTCCGCTGAAGTGCTGGATTTTTGCTGCCAGTGCATCACGGAAATTCTGTGAGCCCCAGGTTGTAGAATACTGATGAAAATCTTCTTTTGTAACTTCTGCCAGACGGTCAAGAATAGGGCGGGGTGGTTCAAAATCTGGGAAGCCCTGAGAAAGATTTACAGACCCATACTGATTTGAAATGCGGGTCATTCGGCGAATTACACTGTCTGTAAATGTTGCGGTTCTGTTTGAAAGTGTTGGCATTTTTTTTCCTCTTTGAATCAAACTCAAATCTGCTAGATTATGCACTTCTGTGTGTAATTTTTCAAGATTTTCTATATCTGCCCGCCTGCGAGCCTACATGCGTTAGTGCATGGAAGTGGGCCGAAGGCCGCCACCGCAAACGAGGAGTTTACGACGAGTGAGGAGGCTGAAGCGGAGCGGAACACTGGAACGCACGACGGCACAAAGTGCCGGAACGCCCAATTCTTAATTCTGAATTAGATTAAAACTCGTCGATGTCCCAGCCTTCTTTGATGAAGTAGCCACCGAAAGTTTCGTTGAATACTTTTTCTGTTTCTGGACTCTGGAAAGCTTTTACAACCTTGCGGAAGAGTTCAACTTTTGCAGGGTCTTTAAGGTCTGCACCACGAGCGGCAATCAGGTTCCAGTATGCTTTTTCGTTTATAGAAGTATCTTTGAAAATTGCTGATTCAGTTTTGATACCGAAGTCCAAAGCGTAGTTTCCGTTTACAATTGCGGCATCTACGTCGGCAAGGGCAGAAGGAATTGTGTTTGCGGCCAATTCTTTGATTACGATTCCACTTGGATTTGATTCAATGTCGTCTGCGTTTGGATTGAAGCCTGCACTTGATTTAAGAGTGATGAGTCCTGCCGCGGCAAGAACTTTGTAAGCACGGCCACCGTTTGTTACGTCGTTTGGAATTGCTACTACTGCACCTTTTTTAAGTTCTTTTACAGATTTAACTTTAGTAGAGTACAGGTTCAATGGAATGATGAAAGTGTTTCCAATAAGTTTTACGTCGTATTTGTGGCTGCCTGCATCATTTTCAAGGAAGATGCGGTGCTGGAAAGCGTTCAGGTCGATTTCGCCGTTGTTCAAAGCGTTGTTTGGTGTAACGTAGTCTGAGAACTGTACGATTTTCAGGTTGATTCCTTCTGCTTTAAGTGCTTTCTGAGCTGGTGCCCAAAGATCTTCGTAAAGTGAACCTACAACTCCGATTTTAAGTTCTGTTGCTTTGGCTTTTTTAGCTTTTGGTGCTGCGAATAAAGTTGTAAGTGCCAATGCGGCGATTAATGTACTTGCGATGATTTTTTTTGATTTATTCATAATTATTTCTCCTTAGAGTCGGAAAATTTTCCGATATTGCTGTTTTATTTTTAGGAAGGGGAAGTCTCCCCTTGCGCTCCGAAGTCCTCGCGTAGCTGCGGTCTTCTTCGCTATCCTCTCTAGCGGGAGGCAACCTTCGGTTGCTTACCCCGCAACGCCCCGAGTTAAACCCGTTTGTAAACTAACAGCCGCACATGACTCCGTTGCGGAAGTTTTCACGTACTAATTTTTCAAAATATGTTTCAAACAACTTCATCATGTACCTCCTATGAGAATTACCTATTAAAGAACTAGGTTTATATTGATAGTTCAGTTATAAGATTTATTACCTATTATGTCAATAGATAATAATAGGTAAATCCACTACAACGGCAAATCTTTCCGCAGCCTTAAATAAGCTTGGTCTAAAAGTTATGCAAATCGGCTGAGATCCAAAATCAGATTCAGTAAAAAATCTTTGTAATGGCGAAAAAATTCCAACAGTTTTGGATATGCTTCGCAGTCCTAAAGCAAACAGTTTGAAGTTGGAGGATCTTGTTTATGAAGACTATAATGGAGTTTTATGTGTAGAAGCAGGTGGTTCAACTCCCGGCATCGGATGTGCTGGGCGAGGTATTATTACGGCTTTTGAAAAACTTGAAGAACTGAATGCCTACGAAACTAATAAACCAGACGTAGTTATGTATGATGTTCTTGAAGATGTTGTATGCTGCAAATAATATTGTTAGTACAATCAGAAATTTTGGAAATCGCGGTTATGCAAAATATGCAGGTGTTATTCTTAATTCCAGAAACAGGAATACTAGCCGAGAAATTCATTTATCTCTCCAAAAAACTTGTCACCTAAAAAAGAGTAAGTGATGAATCTGCATTAGTTATATATCAGTTATGTCACTTATCATGTAATCGACTATATTTATTTGAATGTATGTATAACCGATTTTGCCTATTGACAAAGTAGGTAAATAAATCTACTATAATATTTACGTAATCCCAATGGAGGCACACATGGTTATTTTCTTTGAAAAAATTGTCCGTGAAAATTTTCGCAACGGCGTCATGCGTGTCTTTGCTCTTTCTAAATAACTGAACCATTAGTGTTCAGAGCTTTTTCACAAAACTAAAATCAAATTCATTTTTAATAATTTAACATTTGGGAGAAATCACTATGTCTATCAATATAGAAACTAAGTGTCTTCATCTTGTGGAGGACGCAAATAATTCTGACGAAGGTGTCTGTAAAAGCCTTCATTACGGTTCTGTAAGTTATCCAATTTATCAAACTGCAACTTATGCACATCCTGCGGTAGGTCAGAGTAGTGGTTTTGATTATTCCCGCCTGCAAAATCCTACCAGAGCTCAGGTCGAAAAGGTTGTTGCACAGCTGGAAGGTGGAATTGATGCCTTTGCACTTTCTACTGGAATGGCGGCAATTTCCCTTCTGTTTGAAATCTTCAAGCCTGGCGATCATCTTATTATTGATTCTGATTTGTACGGTGGTGCAATCCGTCTTTTTGATCATGTTACTTCTAAAAATGGCGTGGAATTTTCCCGGGCTAACTGCAGTGTTGATGATGTGGAAGCTCTGGTAAAACCTAATACCAAGGCAATTTATATTGAAACTCCTACAAATCCAATGATGAACGTTACAGACATTCATGCTTTATCGGGAATTGCAAAAAAGCACGGTCTTCTTCTCATCGTAGACAATACATTCCTTTCTCCATATTTCCAGAATCCTCTGGCTCTTGGTGCTGATGTGGTGATTCACAGCGGAACAAAATATCTTGCTGGTCATAATGATACTCTTGCCGGTTTTATTGTAACTAACAGAGAAGATATTCAGGAAAAACTGAGATTTTTGATTAAAACAACTGGAGCAGGGCTGTCCCCATTTGACTGCTGGCTGGTTCTTCGTGGAATTAAAACTCTTGCAATCAGAATGGAAGCAGCTCAGAAAAATGCACGGAAAATTGTGGCATGGCTAAAAAATCAGAAGGGCGTAACAAAAGTGATTTATCCAGGAGTTCCTGAACATCCTGGTTATGAGATTATGAAAAAGCAGGCCCGCGGATTTGGAGCAATGGTTACTTTCAATGTTGCTGATGAAGCTCTGGCAAAGAAGATTCTTGGTGGCGTTCAGCTTATTCAGTATGCGGAAAGTCTTGGCGGCGTTGAAACCCTCATCACTTATCCTACAACTCAGACTCATGCAGATGTTCCTGAAGAACTTCGTCTTAAAAACGGAATTACTCCTGCAACCTTGCGACTTTCAGTTGGTATTGAAAATGCTGATGATTTAATAGAAGATTTGAAACAGGCATTGGAGGCATAAAATGAGTTTTGATTTTGATAAAATAACAGACCGCAGTAAAACGTACGCAATTAAATATGATCTGGCAAAAGCCCGTAATAAACCGGAAGCTGCCATCAGCCTTTGGGTTGCAGATATGGATTTTCCAACTGCCCCTTGTATCCAGAAAGCAGTTGCTGAACGTGCGACACATGGAATTTTTGGTTACAGCCGCCCTGATGAACGCTACTATGAAGCTTTGGAAAAATGGTATAACACCCGCCACAGTTACAGTTTTGAAAGAGACTGGGTTGTAAATACTCCGGGAGTCGTTTTTGCCATTGCAACTGCCATCAAGGCATACACAAAAGAAGGGGATGGCGTTCTGATTCAGAAGCCGGTTTATTATCCATTTTTTAATATGATAAATGCTTTGGACAGAAAAGTTGTAAACAGTCCTTTGGAGTTTAAAAACGGTCATTATGAAATTAATTTTGAAGATTTTGAAAAGCAGATTGTTGAAAATGATGTAAAACTGTTTCTTCTGTGTTCTCCTCATAATCCTGGTGGAAGAGTGTGGAGTAGAGCAGAACTTGAAAAAATTGCAGAAATCTGTCTGCACCATAAAGTGATTGTTGTAAGTGATGAAATTCATTCAGATATTACTTTTGGTGATAATGTTCACACAGTTTTTGGAAACATTTCCAAAGAAGCAGCTGAAAATTCAATAATCTGTACAGCTCCAAGTAAATCTTTCAATCTTGCAGGCCTTCAGTTCTCAAACATTTTTATTCCAAATGCAGAGCTGCGTAAGAAGTTCCAGAAAGAGATTGATAAAACCGGCTACGACGAACCTTCTTTAACAGGAATTGTGGCCGCTGTTGCCGCTTATTCAGAAGGTGGCGAATGGTTTGACGCGGCAAAAAAATATATCTGGGAAAATATTCAGTTTGCGGCTAAATATCTGGAAGAACATAATCCAAAAATCAAGGCAATTTTACCAGAGGGGACATACCTTTTGTGGCTGGATTTTTCTGAAACAGGACTTTCCGATGGGGAAATAAACGAAAAGGTTTTAAGACAGGCAAAGGTCTGGCTTGATGCTGGAAGTATGTTTGGAAAGGAAGGGGAAAAATTCCAAAGAATAAATTGTGCTACTCCAAGAAAAATTCTTGAAGCAGCACTTGAAGCAATCTGTAAGGCTTTTCAGAATATCTAATCAAGCCACTTTTCAACTACAACACAAATGAATCCTGAGGTTCTAAGCTTTTCTGCTTTTTCTTCAGGAGTCATTGGTTTTCTGCCAGGTTCAAATTCACTTGGGTCTTTATCTGAATCTAAATATCCACATTTCTTGTAAAAACCAGCAGCTCTGTCCTGAGAAGTTATGGCGATGTGTTTAAATCCTTTTTCTTTAATCCATTTTTCGGCTTCTTCAATAAGAATATGGCCAACTCCAGATTTCTGTTTTTCACGAATTACACAAACACGACCAATACGGGCTGTATCTGGTTTTGGATAGGTAATATTACATCCTGCCAAAGGTTTGTTGTCATCAATAATCACAATGAAATTTGCATTTTCTTTAGGTTCGTCATGACCAAATTCTCTTTCAATTCCAATATTCTGGCCAAAAACAAAGGCATCAGTTCTTACATAATCATAAGCCTTGAACAACCATTCCGGTGAATCTTTTGTAACTCTATAAATTTCCATGATATTTTCCTGTGTAAATTAAATAAAGAATTCTGGTTCCTGAAGAAGCTGCATCATGCTGAAAAATTCCTTTGTTCTTTCATTTTTAGGATTTTCAAAAACTTCTTTAGGAGTGCCGTCTTCTACGACTTTTCCTTTATCAAGGAAGATTACTCTGTTTGAAACCTTACGGATGAAATTCATTTCGTGAGAAACAAGAATCATTGTGTAGCCTTCAGAAGCAATCTTTTTGATAACTTCCAGAACTTCACCAACAAGTTCAGGGTCAAGGGCACTGGTTGGTTCATCAAGCAGAAGAATTTCTGGTCTCATTGCCAAAGTTCTTGCAATTGCCACACGCTGCTGCTGGCCACCACTTAAATGCTTTGGATAGTGATTTGCTTTATCAAGCAGGCCAACTCTCTTTAATTCTTCAATGGCAATGGCTCTTGCTTCTTCTTTAGTCTTTTTCTGAACAACAATCAAACCTTCCATTACATTTTCAAGGGCAGTTTTCTTTTCAAAAAGATTGAAGTGCTGGAAAACCATTCCTGTAGCACGGCGTAAATCCAGAAGTTCTTTTTTGCTCAGATGCGAAAGGTCAATATCATTTCCATCAATATTGATAGTTCCTTCTTCTGGGGTTTCAAGGCGATTTATACAACGGAGCAGGGTAGATTTTCCAGTTCCGCTTGGACCAATTACGCCAATTACATCTCCCTTTTTTATGGAAAGATCAATTCCGTTTAATACCTGATTCTCTTTAAATTTCTTTTTTAAGTTCTTAATTTCAATAGTTTCAGACATGGGACACTCCTCGCATTTCTTTATTCAGTAAATGGCTCTGGCTGTTCTGGAATGGCAATCCGCTTTTCAATGAATTTTACAATCTGTTCAATTACAATCGTAATAATCCAGTAAATGATTGCCAAAGAAACATATACTTCAAAGTATCTGTAAGTCATACCACCAATAATTTTTCCCTGAGCTGTAATTTCTACTACCGCACAAGTAAAAGCCAGCGATGTACTTTTTATTACAGAAATAAAGGCATTTCCCAAAGTTGGAAGAGCTACTGCAAATGCTTCTGGAAGAATGATTCTGCGTAAAGCCTGAAAATATGTCATTCCAAGAGCATTGGCCGCTTCAACCTGACCTTCGCCTACAGACTGTAAAGCAGAGCGGATAACTTCTGCATTGTAGGCCGCTTCATTTGTAGCCATTGCAAAAACAGCATAGAAGAAGCCGGGAATATCTGCTACACGGATATCAGTTCCGAATTTCAGGTTGAACCACTTAAAGAACATTGGAATACCAAAATATGCAATGTATAACTGAACAAGAATTGGTGTTCCCCGGATAATTGAAATATAAAATGCCGCTACCTTCTGGAGACCTGGAACTTTTTTAATTTTGATTATTGCCAATAAAAGACCGAATAACAGTCCAAATAACATGGCAAGGATAGAAAGTTCAAGTGTAACTGGAAGATATTTCAATAACTGTGGAATTTGTGTAAAAACCAGCTTGAAGTCGAAAATCTTTGCCATGTTAATACCTCACTTAGTTGATTGGTGTTTCATAATTTTCCAGATCTGGAACCTGATCTGTGCTTCCAAAATATTCAATTGCAAGCTTATCCAATGTTCCATCTTCACGAAGCTGTTTAAGCACAACATTTACTTCATTACGGAGCTTCAATCCACCTTCATCTTTTGGGAAAAGGAAGAAAGAGTGAAGTGATTTTGAAATTGACGATGCAACTTCATCATTGATCTGTGTAAACTGAAGCCCACTTAAATCATAAGTTTCTGAATAAAGTTTTGTCATTGGATGATCATCAACTCTGAAGTCATAAATTCCGTCCTGAATATGCTGGTACTGAACTAAAATATCAGATTCTGTATAAACAATTTTAATCTGCTTATCTGGATTTTCTTCATTCCATTTTTCAAAAGCATTGGCAACATTGAATCCGGCACCACTTTCAAAAACATAACCACGGTTTGCAATATCTTCAAAAGAAGCCAAAGGTGTGTCCCCTTTTCTCTGAATGAAGTCGTAAACAATCTTGTCATATGGGTAAGAGTAGAAATAGCTCTGAGAACGTTTGTCGTTGTAAGACCAGTTGTTGTAAGAAACATCAAACTGACCACTTAAAAGACCTGTTAATGGGTCTGAGTTAATGATGAATTCTGGTTTATACTGTGGAAGTCGTTCAAATACTGCTTTAATTACTGCTGTATCATAACCACCAAGATTTCCTGCTTCATCTCTTGTGATGTAAGGTTTTGCAGTTCCTTTTGTTGCAATACGGATTGTTCTCTGTTTACCATTTGCAGAGTCAGATTTTTTTGCACAGCCAGAAAGAGCCGAAATTGAAAGAATTGCTGCGGCAAGTGCCAAAAGTTTTGTATATTTTTTCATAATTAATTCTCCTGTAAATCCCGAACCTGGTTCGGGATGTTTTTATTTTTATTTATCAATAATTCCTTTTAATGGGTTAATGCTTGGGTCAACAGAAATTGTTCTGTTGTTTGGATTACGAACTTTAATATCTTTGTCGTTCCAATGAGTTTTTGAAATTGGTTTAATGTAATCTTCAACAGTTTCACCTTCAGGATGTTTAAGATAAAGCTGATCTGGATGTTTACTTAAAGCTTTTCTTGAACCATCAGTTGCAAAGAATTTTTCATAATCAATCTGACCTGCAATACGAGATGCAAAATCAGTTCCACCTTCTCTAATGCGGCGCAATGCAATATCACGAACATAAGTATTCTTGTGGAATGCAGGAATGTTGTAGAGTTCGCAAGTATATGCCCAAAGATTTGGATAATCGCGGATTCTCTTGTGAATTGGACCAACATTTCTGTAGTACCAGATATCCCAGCGAACCAGAGTAGGGAACACGCGGATATCTGCATCTGTAATAAAATCACCAAAAATAAAGCGGTTGTTGCTCAAACGAACTTCCAGCTTATCAAGAGCAGCATAGAAATCTGCAAAAGCTTCTTCATATGCGCTCAAAGAAGAACAGAAACTCATTCTATAATGACCGTTGTTTACAGTTGGGAACAACCAGTCGTTGAATTCATCAATTTCTTTTCTATATGCAACAGGGTACAAATCTGGAGCATCTTTTGGCTGGAAAGGTCTGAACTGAACTTCAAGGTAGTTTGTAAGACGGTGATAGTCGTTGTTTACAGCCTTCAAATCTTTTATATCAACCAAAGTTGGTGTTGTTGCACGGCCTGTGTAATTTGGATTTGCATTCTTATAGAATTCGCTTAAGAAATGAACACCAGTAATTGGATCTTTAAATCCTTCCTGATCTCCAAATCCATGTCCGTAAACATTTGTTTCACCAGTCTGAGTTACAAGCTGATCTTTAATCAAATCAGTAAGCCCAAGAATATCACGAGTGATAACAGGACGGTTTGACCAATGGCAGCCTTTTGCCCAATAAATTGCAAAACGATTTGCTTCTGCTTTATGGTTTCCTGGTTCAGAACCAAATGGTTCAATAAAAGTGTTTGCCTGGCGGATAAAAGCACCAGTTTCATCAAGTTCGAATTTTCTTTCATTAGGACGAGGATTTACTCCCGATTCCTTTGCAAAGCTTTCTGCTACTTCATCTGTATATGCAGTATTTGATACTGTTAAATTTCCTTCTTTTGTAAAATCACAAGACATATTGTTACTTCCTTATTTAATTTTTTTGTGCAATTAATTAGTGATAGCAACAACAGGAACACATGACTCCGTTTCTAAAGTTTTCACGTACTAATTTTTCAAAATAAAGTGTCATATATTCCTCCGTTTTATATTAATTACCTAGATGTTTAGTAGGTATATACATAATAAACATTGTTTATAAAAAAATGTCAATTACCTATTGATGTAATAGGTAATAAATTGTATAAATTAATATATACCTACTAAATAAATAGGTAATAAAACAAGAGGCGTTAATGAACATTTTAGACGAAGCATTTGAACTTAAAGAATACATGGTAGAGCAGAGAAACTATTTTCATTCTCATCCTGAACTTGGTTTGCAGGAATTTAATACTTGTAATCATATAGAAGAAGAGCTTAATAAAGCGAGAATTAAAAACCGTCGTGTGGCAGGAACAAACGTTATTGCAGAAATAGACAGTGGCCGTCCTGGAAAAACTCTTTTCCTCCGTGCTGATATTGATGCGCTTCCTATTCAGGATGCAAAAGATGTTCCGTATAAAAGCCAGACTGCTGGTGTAATGCATGCTTGTGGTCACGATGGTCATGCGGCTTATTTACTTGGTGCGGCGAAGTTGATTTTGAAGCACAAGAACGAATTTTCAGGAAAGGTGATTT
The DNA here is from genome assembly GCA_016297805.1 of Treponema sp. GTDB lineage: Bacteria > Spirochaetota > Spirochaetia > Treponematales > Treponemataceae > Treponema_D. The sequence goes on from JAEDFX010000044.1 coordinate 14,338, forward strand.
TTGCTTTTCAGGCTGCAGAAGAAATAGGTAAGGGTGCCCGTGATATTATTGCTGCTGGCGAACTTGATAATGTTGACAGAACTTTTGGCATTCATTTTGGTTCTGGAATGAAAGTTGGAACTTATGGAATAAAAACTGGTCCAGATATGGCAAGCTGTGACCGCTGGAAAATCAAGATTCACGGTAAGGCGGCTCACATTACAACACCACAGAATGGTTCAGACTCTCTTTTTATTGGTGCTTTAATTGCTACTCAGCTTCAGACTGTGGTAAGTCGTCTTATTTCTCCTGTAGAAGGTGGTTTGATAGGAACAGGACGTTTTGATGCTGGAACAACATACAACATTATTCCTGGTGAAGCAGAACTGGAAGGAACAATTCGTGCTTTCTCTGCAGAAAGCCGTAAAAAAATGGCAGATGCAGTTACTAAAATTGCTCAGAATATAGCAGCTGAATACGGTGCTTCAGTTGACGTTGATATTGAAGACATTTGTGATCCTTTAGTAAACCCTACAGAAGCGGTGAATGAAGTTATTAATTCTGCACGTAAAATCATAAAAAATGAAAATATTCTTAACAATATAGAAAAACGTTTTATGGCAGATAATTTTGCCGATTACAGTCGCAAAGCACCAGGAACTTATGTTCACGTTGGTTCTAGTGACGGTCCTGCTACAAGTGTTGCCCATCACAATGAATATTTTGACTTAGCAGAAGATTCTTATTCTTATGCAGCAGCTTTGGCTGTTCAGTACACTTTAGACTATTTGTGTTAGGAGAAGGGATGTATGTTTAAAATTTCAACTCGTGGTCAGTACGCTCTTATGACAATGGAAGTTCTTGCAGAACAACAGGATGATTCTTACGTTCCCATGCGAAAAATTTCCCACCGGCAAAATCTTTCTGTAAAATATCTGGAACAGATTTTGATTCAGCTTAGCAAGGCTGGTCTTGTGGAAGGCCTTCGAGGTAATAACGGAGGGTATCGTCTGATAAAAAAATCTTCCCAGTATACTGCAGGCGAAATTCTTCGCGCTATGGAAGGCGATCTTTCTCCACGAGGCAATGCCGATGAAAAAGCTTTGAAATCTTCAGGAAATGAAGAATTCTGGGCAGATTTTAACAAAACAATCAATGATTATGTCGATTCAGTAAGTCTTGAAGAAATTGTTAAAAAAAGCCACGAAAACAATGGCTACATGTTTTATATTTAGACTTTATTGATTTTTTAAGCAACTCTCTATATCTTAGGCATATATGGAATGTAATGAAATAATTTACCGAAAAGCTGATGTAACTGATGTACCTGCAATTCAGGCATTTGTGGATAAGGCAAAAACTGTTATGGATAGTCAGGGTATTCCTCAGTGGGATGAGATTTATCCTATTAAAGATGATTTCATTGGTGATGCTGAAAAGAAGGAATTATATGTTGGCGAAATTGATGGAAAGCCAGCAGTTTGTTTCACTTTAAATAAATTTCAAGATGAAGCTTACTTTACTGCAGATTGGGAAAACAAAGGTGAAGATTTTATAGTAATACATCGCCTTTGTGTAAATCCTGATTTTCAGGGCCGCGGAGTAGGTACTCAGACCTGCCGTTATATTGAAGGCCTTGCCTGGACTGGCGGTGCTTCTTCCATAAAACTTGATGCCTTTACAAAAAATCCAATTTCTCTTGCCATGTACGAAAAGCTTGGCTACAAAGTAACTGGCTACGCAGACTGGCGTAAAGGCAGATTCAAGCTTATGGAAAAGGTTTTAAAGTTTTGATGGGTTATAAACTTAGATTTCGTTATTTGATACATTATATGGAGTACAATTGTCTATAAGATGGGAAAGTTTTGTGGTATAATGTACGTAATGGATTCAAAAAAGAGTTTATCAGAACGAGATATAATCACAAAATATATTCTCCCATCAATTGAACAGTCTGGTTGGAATAAGCAGACTCAACTTAAAGAAGAAGTATCTTTTACAGCTGGTCGTATCTTTGTTAAAGGAAAGAAGACAAAGCGTGGTGAACGAAAACGTGCTGATATAATTATTTATTATAAACCTAATATTCCTGTTGCTGTTGTTGAAGCTAAAGACAATAATCATACAGTTGGCGCGGGTATGCAGCAGGCTTTGGAATATGCAGGAACTCTCGATATTCCTGTTGCAATTTCAAGTAATGGTGACGGTTTTGTAATTCAGTACAGAAAAAATTGTGGAAATGTTGTTACTGAGAATGCTGATTTAGATCACTTCCCAACTCCAGATGAACTGTGGGAATGCTATAAAAAGTACAATGGAATCGTGACTAAAGAAGCTGAAGAAACTACTCTTTCATCATACTTCTTTGATTCTAATGGCCGTGCTCCTCGTTACTATCAGAGAATCGCAATTAACAGAACTGTAGAAGCTATTGCTCGTGGTCAAAACCGTATTCTTTTGGTAATGGCAACGGGAACCGGTAAAACTTATACTGCTTTCCAGATTATCTATCGCCTTTGGAAATCTGGCTGTAAGAAACGAATCCTTTATTTAGCCGATAGGGATAATTTAATTACTCAGACAAAGAAAAATGACTTCAAACATTTTAAAGATAAATGTCACATCATCAAGCATAAAAAAATCGATAAGTCTTATGAAATCTATCTGGCACTTTA
>JAEDFX010000165.1 GCA_016297805.1 Treponema sp.
ATGCATTCGGAAGCTTTTGCGGCAGGTGAATTGAAGCATGGTCCAATCGCTTTGATTGATGACAAGACTCTGGTTGTAGCAATTGCCTCAGAACCAAACCTGTATGACAAAATCGGTTCAAACATGGTAGAAGTAAAGGCTCGTGGAGCTTCTGTTCTGGTAATCACACAGGATACAGGAGATGCATTCAAGGGCAAGGCAGATGAAATCTTCCAGATTCCGGAATGTTCTTCAACTGAAGCAAGTCTGCTTACAATCATTCCTGCACAGCTGTTTGCATATTACTGTGCAATTCTTAAGGGATTTGATCCAGATAAACCACGTAATCTGGCTAAGTCGGTTACTGTAGAATAATCAAGTTAAAAAGAAAAACCTGCCTTCAATGAAGAGCAGGTTTTTCTTTTTAACTTAAGTGAAATTAGAAGTTTGCTTTGATACTACAAACTCAATCTTCTTTCAACATAGGCAACCAAAGCATCAACAGTTGCTTCAACCCCAAGCTTAGATGCGTTAATACAAATATCGTAAGTACTTGCTTCACCCCATTTTTTAGATGCAAAGTGGTCATGGTAAGACTTGCGATACTTATCGTGACGATTCATCATTTTAACAGCTTCTTTTTCAGAAACCTTAAATTTTTCCATAACGTGCTTAATTCTTACTTCAGGATCAGATGTAATGAATACTGAAATAAGACAGTCAAAATCCTTTAAAGTTTCTTCAGCACAACGTCCAACAATTACAAAAGAATCTTCATCAATAGCTTTAGATTTTAAAAGAGCCCCTTGAATTTCTGCAATGTTTTCCATTGGATTGTTGGAATAACCACGCACTGTGCGGCTAAAAAATTTAAACTTAGGTTTTTCATCGTATTTCTGAAGTTCTTCAGCATTAAGATCATTCTGGTCTGCAAATTCATCCAAAAGATTTCTGTCGTAATATTGAATGCCCAAGCGCTCAGCCAGCTTCTGACCAACATCAGAACCTTCACTACAAAATTCACGACCAATTGCAATAATAACCTGCTTATCCATATAAAACCTCGTTATTATAAGTATCGCACGAAAATGAAAATAGTGCTAATAATCATTACAATTACTGTTGCAGGAGCGGCAATCTTACAGTATTTTCCCCAACCAATAGGGTGTCCGGCCTTAGCAGAAACTGAAGTTCCAACTACATTTGCAGAAGCTCCAATTGGAGTTGCACTACCACCAATATCTGTACCCATAGAAAGAGCCCAGGCTAAAGTTGGTAAAGCTACACCTGTAGAAACAGTTAAAGACTGAATCACAGGAATCATTGTTGCTGCAAATGGAATATTATCAATAAATGCACTGGCAATTGCAGAAAGCCAAATGATGATTGCAATCATAACATAAACGTTTCCGCCACTAAGCTTAGTAATCAAATCAGCAATAATTACAAGCACACCAGTTTCTTCCAAACCACCTACTACAACGAACAAGCCAAGGAAGAAAAGAAGTGTCTTATAATCAACACGCTTCAGGATTTCTCCAACATGTTTACCTGCAAAAATCATTGTAAGAATTGCAATTCCTAAACCGATTGTTGCTACAGTCAAACCTGTCATAGCATGTGTTACTAAAAGAATAACAGCAATTCCAAAAATAACAGAACTAAAAACGAAACCTTTTTTATCTGTAATTGCACTTTTTGGAGTAGGCAAAGTCGAAATATCAATTTTAGCATTAGCTTTGCTAAGTTCTTTTTTTGAAACTATATAGAAGTAAATAACTGTAAAAATCAATGATATGGTAGCAATTGCTCCAGTATTCATAACGAAATCAGCAAATGAATAATGAAGTGATGTACCAATGATGATGTTTGGAGGATCACCACACATTGTTGCAGCTCCACCTAAGTTAGCACAGAAAATTTCTGCCAGAATCATAGGAACTGGATTGAACTTCAAAAGTTGACTTAATTCAACAGTAACTGCTGCAAGGAACAGAATAACTGTAATTGAATCAATGAACATGGCAAGTACAAAGGACATGAGCATGAAAGTTACAAAGATTGGAATTACCTTGTATTTTACGGCCTTAGCAAGACACATACAAAGCCAGCGGAAGAATCCAACTCGAGCCATACCCTCAACCATTACCATCATACCAGTAATGAAGATGATTGTAGCCCAGTTAATACCACTGGAACTTTCAGAACTTTCACCTGCGCTGTACCAGAAGCCTAAGGTAAAAATATTACGAACATTCAAAGTTTTCATACATGCTTCCCAAGAATGCATTCCAACTCCAAATACAAAAATGAGGGTTAAAAGACCACATACCAAAGTTGTCCAATGTCTCTCAAAAATCTCGGTAATAATCAAGATGAACATTGCAACAAAAATGATAACTGCAAAAATTTGCGCTAACATTATTAACTCCTATTGCAGTGAATAAAATATCACTAACTGCGAAATATTACAATAAAGTGCAATAAATAGAATTTTTTTTAACTTTAATAACCTGAATAAGTTTGGTTTTCTGGTTCGCAATTATTATAACTTTTACAATAGACGAATAAAATCTGGTTGGCTATAATTTGACTGTAATTTTCTTCTTCAGGTGGAATGACAATGAGACTTTGTTTACTTCAGTTAAAAAATCTTGGTGAAAATGGGAAAAACATTTCGCATGCAGTAGAAATGATAGGGAAGGCTGCGGCTGGTGGTGCAGATATGATTGTTTTGCCAGAAATGTTTTGTTGTCCATACAAAGCATCTAAATTTCCTGTTTATGCTCAGGAAGAAGGCAGTTCAAATTGGAAAAAACTTTCAGAAGCAGCAAAGAAAAATAATGTGTATCTTGTGGCAGGTTCTATGCCGGAATTGGAAATTGATCGTAGTTGCTGTGAACATGTTGAAAAGATTTACAACACATCTTACGTTTTTGACAGAAAAGGGAAACAGATAGCAAAGCATAGAAAAGTTCATTTGTTTGATGTTGATATTAAAGGCGGTCAGCGATTTAAAGAAAGTGATAGTCTTTCATCAGGAAACCAGATTACAACCTTTGAAACAGAATTTGGAAAAATTGGGTTAATGATTTGTTTTGATATACGTTTCCCGGAAATGGCAAGATTAATGCAGCTGGATGGTGCAAAAATGATTATTGTGCCTGCCGCATTTAATATGACCAGTGGACCAAAATGGTGGGATTTAATGTTCAGAACCCGTGCAGTTGATAATCAGCTTTTTATGGCCGGTTGTTCTCCAGCCAGAGATGAAACTGCTTCCTATATTGCCTGGGGTCATACAATAGTTACAGATCCTTGGGGAACAGTGCTTGGTGAATTGGAAACAGAAGAAGGCATGCTGACCGTAGATATAGATTTTGAGGAAGTGGAAAAGGTTCGTCAGCAAGTACCTCTTACAACAAGCCGCAGAACAGATTTGTATACACTTAAATCAAATCTATTCGGTCAATAGATTACACAAGGATTAAAATTTGTAATCAGAGAAACGGAGGAGAGTATATATGAAAAAAAGTTTAATCACAGTTTTAATCTTTTTAGAAAAATCTACTGGCAGCGAGTTTCTCTGCGCATCAAAATAATTTTCATTGAACCATTTCTGACGTAGACAAGTATCGTATTGATCAACAGCATAATTCCACTGGCCATTAAGAGAGATTTTCTTTCTTCCGTAGTCAAACATAAGGCTTTGGGAAGGGGTATAAAAATAAAAAAATCCAGACATAAGCCTGGACTTTTAATACGTCACGAAATGTTTGGGCCATACGTCCGCTTACGCTACCGTTTGGCCTATAGGAAGTGATTAAATTCAATTTTCTCACTTCGTTACGAAAATTGTGGGCCATCTTGGA
>JAEDFX010000166.1 GCA_016297805.1 Treponema sp.
CATTCTCGGGGTTGACCCGACAATTTATTAATCTGCCAGAAAATAAACTACTGTAGTAACCACTCTCACATTTTTTTTATATTCCAAACCAGGTGCTGCATCCTCTATAGAAAACAATCCCTGGCTTGCAGTCTGAATTTTCCCAACCTTGCTGTTGCTATCGTGAGCAAATTGTTCAGCAGCTTTATGGGCATTTTCAGTAGCTTCTGCTATCATTTCTGGTTTTATTTCATTCAATCCATTGAAATAATACTGAACCTTTCCATCCCAATCTGAACTTACAGAAACTCCCTGTCCCAAAAGCTGAATAGTATCCTGAGCCGCAGATTTTACAGCCTGAACATTCCCGCTGCGAATCAAAATGGTCTGCTTACCAACATAATCAAAACTGCGATGTTCTGGATCAGAATACATGCTTACTGTAGCATCCGTGATTTCTGGAGAAAGCACTGTGTAATCAGCCTGTGTAAGCTGATGATTTTCCAAAAAAGTCTTTGCAAGATCAGTCTCACGCAAAATCTGATTCTGAAGTTCTTTCATATTATTGCTGCCAATGGAAAAGCTTAATTTCCACACAGCCAAATCAGCGTCAACTTCTTTTTCTGCAAGACCACGAACCGAAACAGTTCTTTCTGTATGCATGATTTTTCCCATACCAAGAGATAAAATCAAACTTGAAAGTACAACTGCTGCGCTTATTATTATTGTTCTTTTCATATTTCACCTATTTCAACCTATAAACCTTAGAATTTCTTTCTGGAGTCCAGATCGCACGACGTTCTGCAGGAAGAGAATCAATCTTATCTTCAACAAAACCTAGACGTTCAAACCAGTCTGCAGCCTGAGTAGTCATAATAAATACCGATTTAGCATTTTTCTGCTTAGCACGGGCCAGCAATTCTTCTATTAATTTAGGACCAATGCCCATGTGAGCAAAATTTTCATCCACAGCAACGGCGGCAATTTCTGCCTGACCATCAGGATAAATATGCAAAGCTGCGCAGGCATGCACCCCGCCATCCAGTTCGTACACCACATAATCATTCACAGCAGCGGCAAGAGAATCTTCTGTACGAGGTAAAAGCTTTCCACTCTCCACAAATGGGCGCATAACTGCCAGAACTGCAGGAATATCTGTATGAACCATAGATCTGATTTTTCCGTAGTTATTGGTATAAATCATAGTTCCGGAACCAAGATCACTGAAAATTTCAGAAAGCAAAACCCCATCAAGATTACCATCAACAAGATGAACACGAGTAACACCCTGCTTACATGCTTCTGAAGCAAGATTCAAATAAGTATAAGTAATAGCCAGCTGCTGCTCTTTTTCTTCAGTTGGAAGAGGATTCATAGCCATATTTGTACCAATAAACAAATCAACCTGTTCAAGATCCAAAGCCGCAATCTTACCGTTTTCAGAAACAGTCACTTCATCTTTTATATAATCAAAATCATCAGCATTAAGACCACCATTTTCCATTACAAAAAACAGCTTATCTGCCTTAAGACCAATAGCAATCTGCTGAGCAAGAGAAATAGAAGAAATATTATAAGGATGACCGGCATTATTCCATCCAATACAAGGGAAAATTGGAATAAAACCATCATTCAATACAGTTCTGAGCGATTCCACATCAAGTTTATCTATTTCACCTGCAATTCCGTAATCAAAACCATCGATAATTCCTTTACCGCGAGCACGAACCCAGTTTCCAATAAGGCCTGTAAGTCCATTGGCGGCAAGACTTGTCATAACATAATTTGAAACATCAAAGGCAGCCATTTTAATAAAAGGCATAGCATCAGCAGAGGCAACACGAATATTATCGCGATAAGACCATTCAACTTTACTTGCCCGCAAAACTTCATCAATTCTAGTACGAGCACCAGGAATAATTACAACCTGAAGACCTGCTTCATGAAGCATAGCAATATCACGAATATGAGAAGAAAAAAGTGATGACTGAATAGTCTTATCATCAAGATAGATAACCACTAGAGCATTTTTGAATTTCTGCAGATAGCGGATTACATCTCTAACGCTTTCAGCTTTTTTTGTTGTTGAATTTTTCATTGATGCCTCAAAATTTTACAATTTTACCCTTCATATTTCGGCAGAATTTACAGATTTCTTGAATTCTTGGAATATATACAGCCACAGTATTCCTGACGATACATTCCGTATTCTTCGCTGATTTCCAGACTACGCTTGAAGCCATTATTTTTTTTAAAATCAGATGTAAGCCAACGAGGCGATTTTCCAGCATTCATTCCTACACCAGCCGCCAGTGCCTCCCCAATCACATTTAACTTTTCTGCATCTTTAAACGGACTGATGGAAAGAGTTGTACAAAAATAGTCAAAATTGTGCTGACATGCATATTCATAGGAAGCCTTTAAGCGGAACTCATAGCAGCGTCGACAGCGTTCCCCTTTTTCAGGTTCAACTGCAAGAGCCGGCTCTTCACGAGTCCCAACAGCATTGTAAAATTCCTCAGGAATGTAGGCTTTTTCTACAACCTGCACCTTGCCTTCTAGAGCCGGCGGAAAACGAGTATACAGCTTTTTAAGTTCATCAAATCGGCGTCTGTACTCCTCTTCCGGATAAATATTGGGATTATAATAGAAAACAGTTATATCAAAATACTGAACAAGATATTCCAGAACATAAGATGAACAAGGTCCACAGCAGGCATGAAGAAGTAAGGATGGCTTATTTCCAACGTTCAATTTTTCAGAAATATGTACAAGAATTTTATCTAATTCTTTCTGAAAATTGATTTTTTGGCCTTTATCATTCAGCATTATTTAAAGCTCCATCCACACAACTGATGTAAACCAAACTTCCAATTTCTGCACCTTTAATTGCAGGAACTACAACTTTATTCTGTTTTATCATTTCCTGAACAATTGGTTTGGCAGATTCGCAGTCAACGCCTTCACTTTCAAGGATTTTTATATCCTTAAACTGATGATTTTCTACGACTACTTCCAGTTCTACAATCATAAAGCTGGTTTCTGTTTTGTTGTGATAAACTCCATCTTCAACATCTTCCAGTTTAATATTATAAAAAGGCAGTTTCTTCACTTCCAAAGTTCGTGTCTTTTGTTTTGAAATAAGGTATCCGCCAAAAATTAAAAATATTACGGCTACTACTGCTAAAATTTTCGAAATCTTATTAAAGTCAAATTTAATCATGTTAGTTATAAATCGTTTCCTGTTACTAGTATAAAATAGTACTTTTAACTATAATAGGTATTCAATATGAAGACTAGTGCGTGTAAAGACATTTCTGTTCTCAAACATACTTTACTTGCCTTCATTATTTTTTTTGATTTTTAGAGACTGAATTCTTTTTTGAGTTCAGTCTTTTTTTTAGGAGTTTTTTTATGAAAAGAGAAGACATCAACAAAGTTCTTATCATCGGTTCCGGTCCGATCGTTATCGGTCAGGCTTGTGAGTTCGACTATTCAGGAACTCAGGCTTGTAAAGCTTTACGTGAACAGGGCTATAAAATTGTACTGGTAAACTCAAACCCAGCTACAATCATGACTGACCCAGTTATGGCAGATGCAACTTATATTGAACCACTTAACGTAGAACGCTTGAGTCAGATTATCGAAAAAGAACGCCCTGATGCTCTTCTTCCAAACCTTGGTGGACAGACTGGTTTGAACATGGCTATGGAATTAAACAAAGCCGGTGTTCTTGATAAATACGGTGTAAAAGTAATTGGTGTAAACCTTGATGCTATTGAACGTGGTGAAGACCGGGAAATCTTCAAGGAAACAATGAAGAAGCTTGGAATTGACACTCCTCGTTCCGGAATCTGTCACAC
>JAEDFX010000045.1 GCA_016297805.1 Treponema sp.
AACCTGCAGCAGAAATTATTCTTTTCCTTCTGAGGAATAAACTCGTAAATTAGCTTTCTGAGGAAACCATTCCATAATATTAATAAAATCCTGCACAGATGCTGATTGAATGTAATTATATTCTTCAAGATAGTATTCAGGATTTAATCCTTCTGGAATCAATTCCAGTCCTTTTTGAAGCAATTTGGCAGTCCCAGAATTATAGGCACTGTCCTGCAATTGCATAAGAGTCCAGTTATTTTGAATTTCCTGTAAAATTTGTTTGGCTGAAGGTTCATATAATCGGTTTAAAATTTTCTGTATTGTTGATTTATATAAACTGTCTGCTTCTTTTGTGTGATTTACATTCTGTAAAATTATAGTACCAAAATTTAGACGACTTGCAGGAAGCTGTACAGAAACTTTGCAATCCTTTAGTTTTGAACTTGAATTCACAGCTTTTTGTAATTCCCCTTCAAAATAATTTAATAGTCCGTTGAATAAAGCTCTTTCTTTAGTTCCTGCTGCAGGTGCTTTAATGATATAGATTACAGGGTCAAGAAATTCTGTTGTTGGAATCAGGACTGCTGGTTGGGGACCTGCCTTTTCTGCAGGAATATCGGTAAGGAAAGTATGGCGTACTTTTACACTTATACTCTTAGATTTGCTTATTTCAGGAATATTTTCAGGAATATTCAAATGCTGATTATTGTTTGAAAAGATGCCAATAGTATTTTCCAAAATAGAAAAAATATCATCGTCAAAATCGCCTGTAAGAATTACATTGTATCTGCCTGCGTCCAGTAATGCCGGGTATCCTGCAAGAATTGAAGTATAATCAGTTTTTTCAAGAACATCTTTTTCGCTTTCAAAAATCTTTATAAAATCTGTTTTTCCGTATAGAGTTTTTATAGCTGCGGCATAGAGTTGATTGACAGCGCTACCATTTTCAAGTCGTTTTCTATATTGTTTGGAAGAAACAGCTTTATCTGCGGCGGCAGGAGGAATTTCTCCATATATAATTGATTTTGATATAGCCTCACAAACTGCAAGCTCATCCTCCTTTTCAAATTCAATCAGAATAGAGCTTGTAGAAATATCTGTCTGTGAAGATACTCTTGGATATCCAGTTATTAATCCTTCAAATTGTCTTTTTTCAATTTCTTTCTCTATCATTCCTGCAAGAAGATTTATCATTACTTCTTCAAAACCATTATCATCTGCAGAATTTAGTTTCCCGCCTTTTATTGAAAGCAGTAGAGAAACTCCTGTTGAATTCTGATTTTGTTTTGAAATAATATTTATTCCATTTGAAAGCTTATGCTTTTTTATTTGAGAATAATTTCGTTGGAAATAGGCATTGTCGGAAGAGTTACCTCGTATTGTGTTGGATGTATCAACTGGTTTGAACTGGTCTCTAATTTCTTTGTACATGGTCTGAACGTACCATGATGAATTGTTCTCATTTATTTCTTCAAATCCTGCTTCTTTATAGGCTTTTTGATTGGCTCCATAATCTTTTGTATTAATGATTACAAAAATGAAAGGAGATTCTGCCTGTAATCTTGAAAAGGTTTCTTCCATGTTTATGTAGTTGGATTTCTGGAACTGATTTGCCATTGAAACAACAAGAGAAGAAAGATCTTCATTGAAAGCATCAGTATCACTTTCATGATTCTTAATGTAAGGTTCAAATGCCCAGTAAGACGACAGATTTTCCATAAGATATCCGGGATTTGATTCTATAGTATTAAGATTTACCTCCAGCTGTTTTTTAGCAAACTGTAATTCAACGGAATCAATAAAGTCGTAGGCATGTAAAACCTGTGATATAAATTCCTGTGCCTGATAAAGTGAATTAATTCCTAGACTTTTATTTTCTGGAGGTTGAATAAGGGTCTGAAAAATTAATCGGGAATTATCTCTTTTATGAGCTGAAGAAACATCTATATATTCAGCCCCAGGAATGTTTAACTCTGGAATGGATAAAAGCTGCTGTTTAAAGCTTGAGGCATCATTGTTAAGTACTGCAGCTAGTAAATCACATTCTTCTAAAGTCATCATTGTATACTGAATGACAATCTGTGTAAGCTCCGGTGAAATTTCCGGATTATGAAATACATATTTTCTTTGACTGTTTATTGGTGTGCAGGGTCTTTCTATAGGCGTTTGATAGTTGGTGTAAAAACGTCCGAATGTTTGTTTTAAAGTTACAAGAATTTTTTCGCTGTTAATGTTTCCGTGAATAAAAATTGCACTGTTTTGAGGAATATACCAGCGATTAGAAATGTCCTGCAGAATATTTCTGGCAGTTTTTGAGGTTGTTTTTTTGAAAAGAGGAGGATATATTCCCGAATCATTTTTCCAGGGTGCATCTGAGAATACTCTGGAATCAATAGCGGCGTTTATATAAGTAGAAAGAGAATCTGCATTGTCTGTGACTTCCTGCTTTAAGTGTGAAAGCTCTGTAGAAATCAAATCCTCCGAGAATTGTGGAGAAAAGAAAAGTTGAGATAGCTTTTCCAGAGTTGAATCTGTTTGTTGTGGGCTGATGCTTATAGAATATCTGCTGGAATCTGAATTGCACTGTGCCTCTGAAAAATTTAAGGAAGATGATTTTTCTATCAGACGGGAATACAATTTAAAAAATCCGCATGTATTCTGAGTCTGAGATGAAAAACCTGCCCGACAGACAAATTTTATGTGGGTAAGAGCATCGGAATCGTCTTCAAGAAGGTAAACCTTCAGTCCGTTTTCCAGGGTATATTCTTTTATATTATGAATTGGTGCAGAAAAAACTTCCTGTGAGAAAAATATCAACGAAAGGAGTATGATTAAAATGGATTTTTTGAAATATTTCATTGGTTAATAATAACAGATATGTTTTTGTTAAGCAAAATTCTCTTCCAACTTGCCATTTATTGCGTTAGAATGGAATACGCATATGGTAGAAATTGTACAGTCTGAAAAGACAGAAAAAATAAATATTCCTCAAGAATTGATTAAGGGTAAACGAAACCTTAGACCAGATGAAATTGAGATTATGGAAAAAAATCTTAATCATAATTCTGACCCTGATTGGAAAAACTTTTTTGTAGATGATTCTGAGGATGGTTTTGATCCTTCGTTAATACATCTGTCATTTTTCTCTGGATTTATTATTTTAGGACGCTGTAAAAAAATGGTACTCAAATATAACGATTTGTATTTGAGTACAGGTATCAGCCGCTCCCGTTTAAGAGATGTTGTTGTTGGAGATGACTGTTCAATTCGTAATGTTGCTTATCTTGATAATTACAGAATTGGTAACCGTAACATTCTTTTTAATATTCACGAAATGTGTTGTACAAACCATTCAAAATTCGGAAATGGAATTCTGAAGAATGGAGAGCCGGAAGATCATCGTGTATGGATTGGTGTTGCCAATGAAAATGATGGTCGTCGCGTTCTTCCTTTTGAGAGTATGATTCCAGCCGACGCTTATATCTGGTCTCATTATCGTGAAGATAAAGAATTATTGCAGCGATTTGTTGAATTAACCGAAGTTGGTAATACAGGTGAATTGAATACTTATGGTATTGTAGGAAATGACTGTGTGATTAAAAATACAAGCATTGTAAAAGATACCAAGGTAGGAGATGCGGCATATGTAAAAGGAGCTTTCAAGCTTAAGAATATTACCATTTTGTCATCAGAAGAAGAACCTTCTCAGATTGGTGAAGGGGTTGAACTGGTGAATGGTATTCTTGGTTATGGAAGTAAGGTTTTTTATCAGGCAATCGCAGTCCGATTCGTTATTGGAAGAAATTGTCAGGTAAAATATGGTGCCCGCCTTTTGAACTCAATTCTTGGAGATAACTCTACAGTTTCATGTTGTGAAATCCTTAATAACCTGATTTATCCATTCCATGAGCAGCATCATAACTCATCATTCCTTATTGCTACCACAATTATGGGACAGAGTAACATTGCTGCCAATGCTACTGTCGGAAGTAATCATAACAGCCGAAGTCCAGATGGTGAAATTTTTGCAAAACGAGGATTCTGGCCAGGTCTTTGTAGTGATTTTAAGCATAACTCAAGATTTGCTTCTTTCAATCTGATTTCCAAGGGAAGCTATCCTAATGAACTTGATACAACTGCTTATCCTTTTGCTCTTGTAGCTCCTGGGTTAAATGGTTCTCAGAAAATCAACATTATTCCAGCCTGGTGGTTTATGTATGATATGTTTGCCATCACAAGAAATAATAATAAATTCAAAAGTCGTGATAAAAGAAAAACAAAGGTTCAAAATATAGAAACTGATCCTCTTGCACCTGATACAATGCAGGAAATTTTGGTGGCTTTGGATAGAATTATTACTTTAACAGCTGATTATCTTAAGAAAATTAAAAATGAATATATGGATGATGCTGATACTCCAGAAAAGGAATATCAGGCTGCTAAAGATTTTCTTCACCAAAATACAGATGCTGATTTTACTTTGGATGATCCAGTATGTCAGAAAAAATATGGAGCTGTAATTTTTAAACCAGTTCGTGCATACAGAATGTACCGCAAAATTGTAAAATATTTTGCAACCCGTACACTTATGGAATTCTGTCAGGCATTAAATATGGATTATCTTACAAAGGATTTGGTAAATCGCATTCGAGAGCTTCCGTTGTACACAGAGTGGGAAAATGCTGGTGGTCAGATTATTCCTTCTGCAAAGATTCAGGAGCTTTTTGCTGCAATAAAAAATAAATCAATTGATAGTTGGGATTCTGTTCATAACTTCTATAAATTGTGTGAATGTGCTTATGATCAATATAAAGTAAGATATGCACTTTATTTACTGGAACAGTTGTATTCACGCCCAATTGAGGAATTCTCTGTAGATTTATATCGTAATATTACAGACGATGTCTCTATTATGGCTTATGATATTTATACTGCTTCTTTAAAGTCTCGAGAAAAGGATTACACCGATTATTATAGACGAATGACCTATCACAGTGAGGAAGAAATGGAAAATGTTATTGGTGCGCTCAGTGATAATACTTTCCTCCGACAGCTGCGTGTTGATACTCAAAAATTTACTACAGATATTAGAAACATATTTGTTGGTTTGACTAAGTAATCAATTCCTACTAAAATTACGAATATGGCAGATAATTCTTTATTACCAATTCGTATAGGTATTGATGTTGGGTCAACAACAGTAAAAGTTGCAATTCTTGATGATGATGACAAACTTATTTATGGAGATTATCAGCGTCATCGTGCAGATATACGTAGTACAATCATTTCGGTTGTTACAAAAGCTTTAGATGAAATTCAGAAAACAATTGAAGGTGGTTCAGAACGTGGAGTTACTGTAAAGGTAACTGGTTCTGGCGGTCTTTCTGTTTCTCAGTGGTTAAATATTCCTTTTATTCAGGAAGTAATTGCCGCTACAACCTCAGTAAAAAAACTTATTCCTCAGACAGATGTAGTAATTGAACTTGGTGGTGAAGATGCTAAGATTACATATTTTAAAGGTGGCGTTGAGCAGCGTATGAACGGTACTTGTGCCGGAGGTACAGGTGCTTTTATTGACCAGATGGCAGCTTTGCTTGAGACTGATGCTTCTGGTTTAAATGAACTTGCCAAAGGTGCACAGCAGATTTATCCAATTGCTGCTCGTTGCGGAGTATTTGCCAAAACTGATATTCAGCCATTAATCAACGAAGGTGCAAGACGCGAAGATATTGCTGCATCTATTTTCCAGGCTGTAGTTTCTCAGACAATTTCGGGGCTTGCTTGCGGTAAGCCTATTCGCGGCCATGTTGCATTTCTTGGTGGACCTTTGCACTTTCTTGATCAGCTTCGTTTCCGCTTTATTGATACTCTTAAGTTAAAAGATGATGAAATTATTGTTCCAGAAGATAGTCAGCTTTTTGTTGCCAGCGGTTGTGCTTTTGGTGCAGAACGTAAATTTTCTGGTGAAAAGGCTGATTTTAAATTTCCAACAATCGCAGAATTCCGTGACAGCTTAAAGAATCTTGTAGGAGCAGAGCTTTCAGAAGTTCAGCGTCTTGAACCTTTGTTTAAAAATCAGGCTGAGCTTGATGAATTCCAGGTACGCCACTCAGAACAGAAAGCTAAACGCGGTGATTTGAATAAAACTCACGGCCCTGTGTTCTTAGGATTAGATTCTGGTTCTACAACAACAAAAGCCTGTCTTATTGATAAAGACGGCCGTATTATCTGGGATTTCTATGCACACAATCAGGGAAATCCTGTTGAACTTGCAGTTAAAGTTTTAAAGGATTTGTATGCTCAGCTTCCAGAGGATGTTTACATTGGACGTGCAGTTTCTACTGGATATGGCGAGGCTTTGTTCCAGGCTGCTCTTGGTGTAGACTCTGGCGAAGTTGAAACAATCACACACTTCCGTGCTGCAAACTTCTTTGTTCCTGGTGTTGAATTCCTCCTTGATATTGGTGGACAGGACATGAAGGCTCTCCGCATGAAGGACGGTGCTATCGTAAGCATTCAGTTGAACGAAGCTTGTTCTTCTGGTTGTGGTTCCTTCCTTGATAACTTTGCCAATACAATGGGTATGGACGTTAAAGAGTTTGGTAAGATTGCTCTTATGGCAGAAAAACCTGTTGATTTGGGAAGCCGCTGTACTGTATTCATGAACAGCCGTGTAAAACAGGCTCAGAAGGAAGGTGCTTCAGTAGGAGATATTGCAGCAGGTCTTTCTTATTCAGTAATTAAAAATGCTTTGTTCAAGGTTATTAAACTTCGCAAGGCTAGTGATATTGGTGAAAAGGTAGTCGTTCAGGGTGGTACTTTCTTTAATGATGCCATTCTCCGTGCCTTTGAAAAAATTGCTGGTGTTCAGGTATATCGCCCAGATGTTGCAGGTCTTATGGGTGCTTATGGTTCTGCTCTGATTGCTTATGATCAGTGGCGTGATTTAATGGAACCAAAGCCTGGCGAGCCAGAAGGTACTGTACACGATGTTCGTTCTGGAATTGCCAGCTTAAAAGAACTGGAAAATTTCCACGTAGATTTGGATTTACGTCGTTGTGGAAAATGTCAGAACAATTGTCTGCTTACAATTAACAAATTCTCTACTGGTGAAGCTACTCGTACTTTCATTACAGGTAACCGTTGTGAAAAGGGTGCAGAAATTGAAGGTGAAGTAATTGATGCCAGCAACAAGAAAAATACAGGTCTGGATGATGACGATGCTGGTCCAATGCCAAACCTTTTTGAATGGAAATATAAACGCCTGTTTAATTATGCTCCAAGAAGACCAGAAGATGCTCCAATGGGCGATGTGGGTATTCCACGTGTTCTTAACATGTACGAAAACTATCCATTGTGGTTTACCTTCTTTAATGAACTTGGCTTCCGTGTAATTCTTTCTCATCGTTCTTCCCGTACAGTTTACGAAAAAGGATTGGAAACAATTCCTTCTGAATCTGTATGTTATCCTGGAAAAATCAGCCATGGTCACGTTGAAAGTTTAATCCAGCGTGGTATTAAGTTTATCTTCTATCCTTGTGCTCCTTATGAGAAACAGGAAGATTCCGGGGCAGGAAATCACTATAACTGTCCAATTGTAACTTCTTACCCGGAGGTTTTACGTAATAATATTGATGAACTTCGACAGGATCCTTCCATTACTTATATGGATCCATTCCTTCCAATTTATGATAAGCCTCGTTTGAAGGAACGTTTGTGTGAAGAGCTTTTGCCAAAATTCCCGGCACTTACAGCTGCAAGAATTCAGGATGCGGTAGAAAAAGCCTGGGCAGAACAGGAAAAATTCCGTGAAGATGTTCGCAAAGCTGGTGAAGAAGCTCTTGAAGAAATTATTACAAAAGGTGGAAGCGGTATTGTTCTTGCAGGCCGACCTTATCACCTTGATCCAGAAATCAACCATGGTATTCCTGAAATGATTAATGGTCTTGGACTTGCCGTTCTTACAGAAGATTCAATTGCCCATCTTGGAAAAATCGAACGTCCACTTCGCATTATTGACCAGTGGGTTTACCATAACCGATTGTATCGTGCTGCACAGTTTGTTTCAGAAATGCCAACACTTGAGCTTGTACAGCTTACATCCTTTGGTTGTGGACTTGATGCAGTTACTGCCGATCAGGTTGATGAAATCCTCCGTGCTAAGAATCGTATGTATACCCTCATTAAGATTGATGAAGGTTCAAATCTTGGTGCAGTTCGAATCCGTATTCGTTCTCTTATTGCTGCTGTTAAAGAACGCCGCAGAAATAAGGTTAAGACTTTTGCAAAATCTTCAGCTTATCATCGTGTGGTATTTACAGAAGAAATGAAAAAGGATTACACAATCATTGGACCTCAGATGTCTCCAATTCACTTTAGAATTCTTCAGAAGGCATTCCAGAGTGGTGGTTACAACTTTGTAGTTCTTGATGCAGTTGATCCAAAAGCAGTTGAAGCTGGTCTTAAATATGTAAACAATGATGCTTGTTATCCATCTTTGCTGGTAGCTGGTCAAATGATTAGTGCTCTTGAAAGTGGAAAATATGATTTGGATAAGGTTGCACTTATTATTACTCAGACTGGTGGTGGATGTCGTGCAACAAACTATATTGGATTTATTCGCCGTGCTTTGAATGATGCAGGCTGGGGACAGATACCTGTTCTTTCATTAAGTGCTCAGGGCTTTGAAAAGAATCCTGGCTTTAAGCTTACACCAAAGTTAGTATCTAATCTTGTAATGGCTTTGGTTGTTGGTGATGTGTTAATGCGGGTTTTGTACCGTGTTCGTCCATACGAAGCAGTTCAGGGCAGTGCAAATCAGCTTTATGAAAAATGGAATGCTGCTGCAGAACAGATGTTTGCAGAGGGCATAACATTTGCTAAGTACAACAAGCTTATTAAAAATATTATAAAAGATTTTGATAATCTGCCATTGAAGCCTATAAAGAAGCCTCGTGTTGGTGTTGTTGGTGAAATTCTTGTTAAGTTCCATCCAACTGCAAATAATCAGATTGTTGAAACAATTGAACGGGAAGGGGCTGAATGTGTAATGCCTGATTTACTGGACTTCTTCTTCTACACATTTGCAACAGGTATTTTCCGTCACGAACAGCTGGCATTCCCTAAGAAAACTGAACGAAATGCTAAGCTTCTGGTATGGGGACTTGAATTATTCCGCAAAAAGATGAAGAAATATTTGCGTAAGAGCCGTCGTTTTGAAGCACCTAATTCTATCTATCAGATGATGAAGGGTGTAGATGATATCGTTCAGCTTGGAAATATTACAGGTGAAGGCTGGTTCCTGACTGCAGAAATGGTTGAGCTTATTCATGAAGGCGCACCAAGTATTGCCTGTGTACAGCCATTTGCCTGTCTTCCAAACCATGTAACTGGTAAAGGTATGATTAAGGAATTGCGCCGCCGCTTCCCAGAAGCAAATATTTCTGCAATTGACTACGATCCAGGTAGCTCTGAAGTTAACCAATTGAACCGACTTAAGCTTCTGCTTTCAAATGCCCCAGTTGGCAATCATCCTGATGAAACAAAAGACGGTATGATTCGTATGAGTGATGGAAAGCTTGTAAAACCAGAGATTCGTCGTGCAGAAGGTGCAACAGATACTGATCCTGCTGGAGAATAATGAAAAGATTAGCCATATTTGTTTTGACAGTTCTACTTTCTCTTCCCGTGTTTGCGGCTTATAATCAGCTGGGAATTCCTGATTCCTCTGAAATTCGTGATGATTTGGAAGAGCGATGGTTTACAGCATCACTTTCTGATGTCCGACTGAATATACCTGAGATTCGTGCCAATGATAATGGAGATAAATTTCAGATTCGTCTTGAAGAAAATGAACTTACCTATAACATCTTTGTTGCACCTCATGCAAAGATGAATGTAACAGTTGTTTCAGATAAGGGTTCCTACATTGAGGAACAGGATGTTTATCCTGGAGACGGGATTGGAAGCTGGGTATTGATTCGTGATAAACGAACTGGAAAACCATTGCGAATTCGCTATTATTTTTCAAAAAACAGCGAAGTGTTTGTTCAGTTTACTCCAAGTGGAAAAATTGCATTAGCTGATATGGTAATCTTTGGAAATTATGCCGCTCGTGGTGTTCCAACCGGCATGACTTTTGAAAAATTCTATACAGCCTCTTTTGAAGATGTTATGACCATTACAGAAACAAAGCTGCCATGGAAATATGTACTTCCAGATGTGGAACTTTATCATAGCATGAAACAGATGTGTGCAGTAATTCGTGAACGCCTTCCTTTTATTACTTATGTTCCAGATGCCATGTATGATGAAAATGAAGAGCTGGTACATATATCTTCCGGAAGAAAATACGAAATTCTTGAAAAATCTGAAAAAAAACTGTCACTTTCTTCTGCTGGATTTGTTAAATGGATAGCAGATGGTTTAGTCGAGCCAATTGCAGGTGGAAGATTAAAGAGAGAGCCTTTGTTGCGGGAAACTGTTCAAGTAAAGGAAAACGGACATCAGGGAGTTTTATCCCAGAAATATAATCTGTTTTTCTCTTTAGATTGGATACGTAATCTGGCTTCTGCTGTAATGTCGGTTTATTCCGGCAAGACATATCTTTTTAATCAGTCTGGAGTTGATGTAACAATAAATCCTTTTGCTTCAACAATCACAGACTTTAATGTGGCAAATATTGTTACATTTATTGAAAATACAGGTTATTCAGTTTCTGTACTTCGTTCAATGATGTATGTACTGGCAGCTACTGAGCCTGGAACTTTGTATTTTGGAGCAATTCGCGGAACAGATAGAACTGTTTCTCCTGAAATAAAAGCCTTTAATGAATGTGTAGCATTCTTTCCATATTTTCAGGATGATGGCGGATTCTACTGCGAAGTATTTATGAATGGAAGAGAAATGACCCTGGAAGATTTCTGCTTGTACTATCAGGATGACTTTGTTTATCTTACACGCGTGAAATCTTCTGAACAGTTTTTCCCAAATTAATTACTTATGAAAAAGATATTCCTATTATTCACAATTTGTATTTGTCTTGCAGCAAATTTATTTTCTGCGGATAGTTATGTCTCAGATGTAAATCTGTATAACGAAATCAATCTTGCATTTAAAAACAGATATTATCCAGGTACAGTTGATAAGGTAAATCTGCTGGAAAAACAATTTCCTGATTCAGTATTTATGAGTTCAGCTCTGGCATATAAAGGCGATGCACTGATTAATATGTATCGTTATGATGAAGCAATTTCTACTTTGGAAAATGCAATTTCACATATGCATACAGGTTCTCTTGAAATGTCCCACTGTACATATCTGCTGGGAAAAGCCTTTTATTACGAAAAAAATTATTCAAAAGCTCTGGAACAATTTCATCTTGCTTGCAATCTTTCATTCACTGATGGCGTTATGTATTATTATCATTCTTCAATTTTATATTCTGCCAGAAGCTTTTATGCCCTTGAAAAATATGAAGAAGCCTATCCTCTTTTTGAGTACGTAATTTCAAATGGTAATCAGTATACAAAAGCAGATTTTGATGAGGCTCTTCAAAAAATCATGCTGAGTTATAATTATGCTGGTAAAGAAAATAAAACCGTTGAACTTTTTGCACAGCTGAACAAAGAGGATTTTTCTGAAGAATTGTATTATACACTTTGTATTTACAATGCCGATGCCTGCAAACAGTTGAACAAGAATAATGAAGCCTATGAATATTATTGTCAGGTAGTAGAAAATGCTGATGAAACACTGGCTATCAATGCTCTGAAAAAGGCTTATATCCTTGCATCAGAAAAGAATATTGGAGTGAATCCTGGAGAAGTTTTTTCAAAAACAGTAGATACCTTTAGTGACAATCCGGAACTGGTAAATGAATTCTGGATTCGTCTTGGAATTGATGAATATAAAAACAAAAATTATAAGAAAGCAGAAGAATATTTTACCAATGTAGATCATGAAAATGCACTAGTTACTTTATATAAAGCAAAAATTATATTGGATAGGGATAAGAATCCTGAGACTGCAGAAGAACTTCTTCTTCCAATTGAGAAGAATATAAACAGTGTAAAAACAGAGAATTTTCAGAATTCATATTATTCTGTTTTACTTCAGTGTAAGTTCCAGCAAAAAAAATGGAATGAGCTTCCTCTGATATATTCAAAAATTAAGAATCCTTCATATGAAGATACTTATGCAGTGTCTGCCTCATATTACGAAAAAGGAGATTATAAAAATGTATCTCCTGAGACTGGGGTTTTGTATGCTTCAGCTTTAGCTCGTTCTGGCGATTATATAAATGCTGAAGCTGTATTTGCAAAAACTGAACTTTCTGCTTCTGCTAGAGCAGAATATGCAAAGGTTTTGTTTGCCTGTGGAAAATATCAGGATTCATACAATCAGGCACAGCAGAGTAATGATGTAAACAAGGAATATATTAGTGGATTGTGTCAGATTAACTTAAAAAACTGGGAACTGGCAAAAAATCACTTTGCAAATTATATAAAACAAATGTCTGGAAAAGCAGATTTCATAAAACTTGTATTTTTCTACAAGGGCTATTCTGAATACTGTCTTGAAGAATATAAAAATTCCTATGCAAGTTTTGTCCGTTTTGGTGCAGAAGCTGTTCCTTCACAGATTGTATATACACGAAAAGGGTATGAATATGCTGCTAAATCAGCCTTGCAGACTGGGGATTTTAAAAATGCTGCGATTCAGGCTGAAAATGTTATAAAAAATTCAACCAATCTGGAAGAAAAGCATTCTGCTGTATTGTTCTGTTCTGAAATATTCTCTGATTATGAAAATTACGACAAAGCACTTTCAATACTTCTTCCATATACATTAGATAAATCTGATTTTGCTGTTCAGGCACTTTTTGCAGCTGCAAAAGTTTATGAAAAACAAGGCAATGTTGAATCTGCTGATAACAGCTATAAAAAAATCTATACAGATTTCCCAAACTCAGAGCTTGCGGAAGAAGCTATGTATAGATGCGGAGAAGTTTATTATTCTCACAGAGATTATGTAACTGCCCTTAATTGTTTTAATAAATATATTTATAAATATGCCAATGGTAAATTTTCTGATGGAGCCATGTTCTTCTGTGGAGATTGTTCAATAAGATTAGGTGAAGTTGATCGGGCAATTATGCTTAATAAAACAATGCTTCAAAAATATCCGGCAAGTATTTATTCTTATGGAGCAAATAAAAATCTTCTTGAAGCTTATTATGAACAGGAATCTTATAATCAGGCACTTGATGTAGCTAAAATTATTGTTAAGAGCTTTCCAGAGCAGGCTGCCAGTGATGAAATTGGACGCCGATTAATTGAACTAGAAAAGATTGTAAGCGGTACAGACAAACAGGTTGCTGAAAAGCAGTCTGAGTATGAAAAATTAGGAAAATCTACAACAAAGAAAGGTCGAATTGCAGGAAGTGAACTTGTAAAATTGTATGCAGACAGTTCTGATACTCAGAAAGATGCCTTTGAACTGGCAAAGGAATTACTTTCAAAACAAACTGCAAATGATGAAAAACTTTATGCGGCAGATAATGCCGAGTTTATTGCTGATTTTTATAGAAGAAATCAAATGAATAAAGAAGCTGCTGAAATGTATCTGACTGCAGCGGAATATTTTAGAAGTCTAGATAATTCTTCAAAAGCTGCTGGAGCATTGTATGGAGCGTCAGAAGCTTTTATTTCGGAAGGACTTGCAGGAGATGCTGAAGAAACTGCAAAGTTATTGATTCAGCTTTATCCTGAAAGTAAACAGGCAGAACGGGTTGAACGTTTACTGAATTAGTATTAGGGGGTTAAGATTATGAAAAGATATATATTTAGTTCAATTTTGATTGCAGGACTTGCTGGTTCTTTATTTGCACAGAATATTGAATTACCAGACTTAACCACCGTTATTAGTGGGGAAACTGTAAAAGCCGGGGCAGATGCATTGCCAGACTTTAAAGATGTAATGGTTGTTCCTGAGGGTAGTGGTACAGTCGTTCCAGTACTTCCAGATGTAGATACACCATCTGATGCAGATATAAATACACTAAAAAATGAGCAGACAGAAAAAACTATTTTTGCAGAAGGTGTTATAGGTGGCGGATATCCTTCTTTATTCACAGGAGATTTTTCTGTATTCCGAGTAAGTGATACTAGTCCATTTAAGATTTCTTTTTCTCATAATTCTGCAGTAGGTTACGGTAATCATTCTTTAGGTGATGGTTTTAGTGACAGAACAACAAATCTTTTTGTAGAAAAAGCTTTTCAAAAAGATAAATTTGGTATGAAACTTGATTTTGGCTATGAAGCACTTTCAAATGGTCTTCAGCGCCATATTCAGGA
Organism: Treponema sp.; assembly: GCA_016297805.1. GTDB lineage: Bacteria > Spirochaetota > Spirochaetia > Treponematales > Treponemataceae > Treponema_D. The sequence continues at coordinate 14,340 of JAEDFX010000045.1, forward strand.
ATTAACTAGTATTAATCAGGATATTTATGCTGGTGCAGGAAGCTTAACATGGGATGTTAATGATAAATTTTCTACAGGAGTGAATGCAGGTTTAAGTTTTTATAACAGATATGCTGATGTGGCCAGTGGTTCTTTTGCTTCTGCTTCAGTCTTAGATATTAATCCGGAATTATTCGCAGTATGGAAGATTAATGCTTTTAATATCGGTTTTACAGGCGCCTATTCAATGGAAGCTGATGTAGCCGAAGAAATTTCAAAGGATATTCTGCATCGCGGTGAGTTCAATTTAAATGTTCAGTGGGAAAATGAAATTATAAAAGCATATGGAAAGGCTGGTATTGTATTGGGAACAAATCTGAATGGAAATATAGTTGTAGTACCTTTTACAGTAGGAGTAGATTCATCTTTCCCTGTGTATTTTTCTAACCGACGATTTGGAATAGCAGCAGAAGGTGGAATTGATTCTTCTATGAATAAGATTTCAGATTTGGAAAAGAAGTATAAATTCTCAGGGCTTTTAACTATGCCATCTGAAACATCTGACTGGTATGGAAAAGTTAATTTTTCAATTCCATTAAAAGAGTCCTTTACAGGTACTGTAAATTTTGAGTATCGTCAGACTGCTTTTAATAATGGTCATTGGCAGCCTTTTTATGATTTAAATTCTTCAAGAACAGGTATAAAAGGAATCTATGGATATGGTTTTTCAGAAATGCAGCAGTTTATATCTGATTTATCAATCACATATCATTATAAAGTTTTCTCAATTACAGGAGGATGGCGTTCAAACTGGATAGATGTACCTGTACTGGAAGCAGCTCATCAGCTTGTTCTTGATGTAAATTTCCAAAGTGAAGATTCAAAATGGGGAGCTGATTTAAAGGGTATATGGAATCTGAATGGTGATGATACAGTTCCTGTTATTAATATGGAAGGTTTTGCAAGACTTACTACTTCTGTACGAGCAGTTTTAAGTATTGAAGATGCTTTAAAATTGTTTGGTGGTGCAGAACGAGTTTATGCAGGCGAATATATTTGTAGAGGTGGTACTGTTACTGCCTTGCTTAAATTCTTTTTCTAAGAGGGGATAAAATGTTACAAACTCTAAAATCTGGTGGACTTTTGATGATTCCAATTATTGTATGTGGAATCATGGCAACTTTTATTATTATTGAAAGATGTATTTATTTTTACAATATTAAGAAACGCGATAATACATTAATGGCAAATCTAAATGAATCACTGGCTACAGGTGATTATTCGGTGTGTGGAGAAGCTTGTATTCAGGCAGCTACTCCTATGGCTCAGGTAATCAAAAAGGCTTTGAATTGCCGCCGCTATGAAGAAAAAGATTTACGTGAAGCTGTTGAAGCAGAAATGACACTTGTGGTACCTGTGCTGGAACATTGGCTTACTGCTTTAGGTACTATTGCAAATATTGCAACTTTGCTTGGTTTGCTTGGTACAGTAACTGGTAATATTAAAGCTTTTGGCGTTCTTGGAGCTGGTGGTTCAATGGGAGATCCTTCTTTGCTTGCAGGTGCTATTGCCGAAGCCTTAATGACGACTGTTGCAGGTCTTTGTGTTTCAATTCCATCATTGATTTTCCATAATTTCTTTATTTCTCGTGTAAATCATAGACTTGTTGAAATGGAAGCTAATGTTACATCTGTTTTATTACGTCTCACAGGTCGTGTTCGTTAATTTTTATTGGAGAGTTAAATGCGATTAAAAACAAAAAGAGGTCAGATTCATTCAAATGTTGATATGACCCCTATGATTGATATTGTATTTCAGTTGATTCTTTTCTTTCTTGTTTCAACAACCTTTGCAATTGTTCCAGGAATAAAATTGAATCTTCCTCAAAGTCATACAGCAGAAGGAACAAGTCTTCAGGGAATTACAATTACTGCAGATAAAAGTGGAGTACTGTTTTTTAATGATAAAGAAGTCAGTATGACAACTTTAGGTGATGAGCTGATTTCTTATGATACTGGAGATACAAAAAAAGATGAATTTCCAGTTTCGCTAGAAGCAGATAGTGAAGTTACAAATGGTACTATTGTTAAGATTTTTGATGTTATCAGGGAAAGCGGATATTGCGTAATCAACTTAAGAACAACCTCAGAAAAATAACAGATTTCAAAGGTACACCATTATTTGGACAAGACAGCATTCCTCAAAATACAGGCAATTTTCTTGCAATTGCCGGTACTATACTGTTTTGGCTTATATTGCTGATTGTTCTTCTTTTTGCAAAGCCTATTGAAAAAAAGCCAAAATATAAAGAGGTTCAGATTGTACTTTCCAGTACACCAACTGTAAAAAAAGAAGAATCTCCAGCTCCGGCAGAGGCAGCTTCCAGTGCAGCAAGTAAGACTGATATTACACAGTCAGAACCAGTGGAAGCTCCTGCACCAGTACAACCAACACCAGCTGTTGAAAAAGCTCAGCCTGTTACTGAGAAAAAATCTATGGAAAAAGCACCAGCACA
>JAEDFX010000167.1 GCA_016297805.1 Treponema sp.
TTGGAAGATGGAAAAATTACTTCTAAGCAGGGTAAGGAAGTATTTGCTGAAATGATGGCATCTAATAAAATGCCTTCTGAAATTATTAAAGAAAAGGGCATGGAAGTTGTAAGTGATACAGGTGCAATCGATAAGATTGTACAGGATGTAATTGCGGCAAATCCAAAAGCTGTTGAAGATTATAAATCTGGTAAAACAAATGTAGTAGGATGGCTTATGGGACAGGTAATGAAAATGTCTCAGGGTAAGGCAAATCCAAAACAGGCAACAGAAATATTAAATAAATATCTTAGTCAGATGTAGTCTGTGTTTAAATTGCATTAATATTTAAGGGATAGATGTCAGTTTTTAGGAAAAACAGATATCTATCCCTTATTTTTTTCTCAACGAAAAGGTTTTCGCAAAAAATGAAAAAAAAAAATCGCAAGTTAAACGTTTAACATTATAGGGGGAAAACCCCATTCGACATTTCTATAACTTTACTTCTGGAGAATATGATTTATAATCAAGATATCATTAAGTAATGGTAAAAAGTTAAGGAGGCCAAAAAAAATGATGAAAAACACATTGAGAAAACTTATGTGTGTTGGTGTTGCTGCTGCAACATTGACAAGTGCAATGACTGCTGCACCAAAAAAAGGTGGAGATGTAACAATCAACTTGTGGTCATTCACAGATGAAATTCCAAAAATGGTAAACAAATACCTTGAAACACACCCTGGAATTAAAGTAAACACAACAATTATTGCTACAACTGATGGTGCTTATCAACCAGCTTTGGACCAGGCTCTTATGAACGGTGGTGCAGATACTCCTGATATCTACGCTGCAGAAGCTGCATTTATTTTGAAATATTCAAAAGGTGATATGCAGAACTATGCAATGACTTACAAAGATCTCGGAATTAAAGATGTTGATGTTAAGAAAGCAGAAATTGCTCCATATATAATTGATATCGGATCTAACTCAAAAGGTCAGTTGAACGCTCTTGGTTTTCAGACAACTGGTGGATGTTTCATCTATCGTCGTTCTTTGGCTAAGAAAGTTTTGGGAACAGATGATCCTAAAAAAGTAAACGAAGCTATTGGTGGTGGTTCTGGAAACTGGACAAAGTTCTGGGAAGTAGCTGCTAAGATGGCTGACAATGGAATCGCTATGGTTTCTGGTGATGGTGATATTTGGCACGCATATGAAAACTCTTCAGACAAGGGTTGGATTGTTGATGACAAATTGTACATCGATCCAAAACGTGAAGCTTTCTTGGATGCATCAAAAATGCTCACAGACAAAGGTTATTCAAACAAAACACAGGACTGGCAGGATGCTTGGTTCGCTGATATGAAAGATACAGGTGCTAAACCATGTTTCGGTTTCTTCGGACCAGCTTGGTTGGTCAACTATACATTGGCTCCTAACTGTGGTGGAACTAAAGCAGGTGAAGGTACATATGGTGACTGGGCTGTTTGTAACTCTCCAATCGGATTCTTCTGGGGTGGTACATGGTTGTTCGCTAACAAGAAAATGAACAAAGCTAAGAAAGCTGCTGTAAAAGAAATCATTGAATGGATCACAATTGATACATCTAACGAAGGTCTTCTTTACAAATGGGCTAACGGTACATTGTATGGTACTGGTGGAACAAAAGATGCAGTTGCTTCAGGTGTAGTAATGTCTAAATCTGACGGTAAAGTAGCATTCCTTGGCGGACAGAACATGTTCGATTACTTCGTACCAGCTAGCAAATATGCTAATGGTAAGAACCTTACACAGTATGATGAATCTATCAACCAGATTTGGCGTGATCAGGTTCGTGCATATGCTAACGGACAGAAATCAAAAGCTGACGCTATCAAAGACTTCAAACAGACAGTTTCTGATAAGCTCGGTATTGATGTCGAATAGTCTTAGTTAGACTAAAATTACAAAGGAGCTGTCAGAACGACGGCTCCTTTTTTTAGAGAAAAAATATTTAAAAAAGTTATAAACTAAACCCTGGAGTATCCAATATGAATAAAAAAGGATCCATCAGTTATGCAAAATATGGTTACTTGTTCAGTCTTCCTTTTATCATTGCATATCTAATTTTTTCATTATATCCAACTCTATATACAGTAGTTATCGGTTTTACAGATTTGAGAGGTGTAGGAAAAACATCTTGGCATTTTTTGAAAGGTGCAAAATTCTTCGATAACTATAAAAAGATTTTAACTAGTCCAACTTTCCATATTGCTTTTAAAAATACAATTAAACTGTGGACATTGAACTTTATTCCTCAGATTATTATGGCACTTTTGCTTTCTGCCTGGTTTACTAACCGTCGTGTTAAGATTCCTGGAGAGGGAGCATTTAAAGTACTTTTCTATATGCCTAACATCATTACAGCAGCAACAGTTGCTATTTTGTTTAGTTCTCTCTTTGGTTATCCAATGGGACCTGTAAATGATCTTTTACAGCGATTCCACATTGTAGAAGAGCCAGTATTCTTCCTGCAAAGTAAAGGAACTGCACAGGGTATTATCATATTCATTCAGACTTGGATGTGGTATGGTTATACAATGATTATTCTTCTTTCCGGTGTACTTGGTATTAGCCCAGAAATCTTTGAAGCTGCTGATATTGATGGTGCAAACGGATGGCAGGTATTCTGGAAGATTACTATTCCAAGCATTAAAACAATCTTGTTGTTCACATTAGTAACATCACTTATTGGTGGTTTGAACATGTTTGATATTCCAAAATTGTTCATTACACAGTCTGGTCCAGATAATGCTACATTAACAACAAACGTATTCATTTACGATATGGCTTTCAGTGGTGGTTATTTGTATAACCGTGCTTCTGCTGCAAGTATGATTATGTTCGTTCTTATTGTTGTTTGTTCTGCTGTAATGTTCTTTATCATGAGAGATAAAGATGAAGCTGCTATGAAAAAACAGGCTAAGCTTGCTGCAAAACAGGCAAAATTAGCTGCAAAAGGAGCAAACTAATGGCTAAGAGAAACGGAAATCCTATTTTCAAAACAATTGTATTAATAATTTGTGTTATACTCGCTGCTTTGAGTTTGCTTCCATTCATTATTATGATTATAAACTCTACTCGTTCTACATATGAGATTCAGCAGCATGCAGTATCATTTGTTCCTTCAAAATATTTTTTGAGTAACCTTAAGATTTTGACAGGAAAGAGTTTTAATCCTTTGAAAGGTTTTATGAACTCAGTTATTCTTTCTACAAGTGTTACTGTTTGTGCCTTGTATTTCTCTACTTTGACAGCTTATGCACTCGTTATGTATGACTGGAAGTTAAGAAATGCTTTCTTCAGTTTCATTATGGCAATCATGATGATTCCTGCAACAATTACAATTATTGGTTTCTATCAAATGGTTTACAAAATCCACATGACTAACAAGTTTATTATGTTGATTTTGCCTGCAATAGCATCTCCATCGTTAGTATTCTTTATGCGCCAGTATATGAAGCCTGCTGTTTCTCCATCATTGGTAGAATCTGCTCGTATTGATGGTGCTAAAGAATTCTTTACATTCAATGCTATTGTTTTGCCAATCATGAAGCCAGCTATTGCAACACAGGCAATCTTCTCATTTGTAACATCTTGGAACGATTTGTTCAGACCTCTTGTCCTTCTTACAAAACAGGAAAAATATACAATGCCTATTATGGTATCTTTGCTTAAAGGTGATATTTATAAGACAGAATTCGGTAGTATCTACCTTGGTCTTACACTTACAGCTCTCCCATTGATTATTGTATACTTCATCCTTTCTAAATACATCGTTGCTGGTGTTGCTTTGGGTTCTGTAAAAGGTTAATTTTA